>DASQMT010000195.1:0-19625 GCA_035645355.1 Solirubrobacteraceae bacterium
TCGTCGAAACGCTGCTCCGTTGCGAGTTCGCGTCGCATACCGACGCAAACTCGCGACCGGGCCTTGCGAACCGCCTCCGCTCCCCCGACCCGCCTCCCCTTAATGCCGCAGTTGACGTCCGCCGACGCTAGGCGCCCAACCGCGCCAGCGCCGCCCGCCGCCAGCGCTCCGTCCGCGCGACCTCGTTGAACGTGTACAGATGGAACCCGGCGATCTTGGCCGCCGGATCGGCGATCGTCGGCCCCAGGCCGCGCAGCAACGGGTCCGGCTTGAACTGGCGCGTGATCAGCCGCGACATCCAGTTCGAGTGATGGCGGAGGAAGCGCGCGGACTCGCCGAGCCCGATCTTCATCGAGATCCGCACGAGCTTGGAGTAGTCGACGGTGCCGGGCATCCCGACCCAGATCGGCAGCACGGTGCCGCGACGGCGCACCTCGGCGATCCATGTCGCGATCACCCCCGCGTCGAAGCAGATCTGGCTGATGATGCAGGTCGCCATCGGGGCCTTCGCGAACATCGCCTGGATCGTCTCCTCGTCGGAGATCAGGTGGTGCGTCTCGGGATAGCCGGTGATCCCGATCTCGTCGAAGCGCGCGCGCAGCGGCCCCATCGCACGCAGCAACTCGACGGCGCCCGCGAACTCGCCCGGCTCGACGGCGTCGCCGGCGGGGACGAACAGCTCGCGCACGCCCGCGTCGAGCAGCCGCGCGACGATCTCCTCGAGGTGGGAGCGATCGCGCACGAGCCGCGCGGAGAGGTGCGGCACGACCGGATAGCCGGCGCGGGCCAGGCGCTCAGAGAGGTCGAGCGTCGCCTCGAGCCCCTTGCGCGGCGACGCGGTCACGGTCACCTTGGCGTCGGTGCCGAGGTGCTCGAGGACCTGCTCCTCGATCCCGTCGAGCGGGATGATCTCGAAGCGCGGGCGCCGCAGCAGCTCGGTGAGCGCAGCCGCCTCACGCGAGCGCCCGTCCATGGTCGCGTCGATCACCTGGCTCCCCGGCGCGGTGACTCGAGCCGGTCGCCGACGCCTGCGGCAGGGCGGTCGACCGCGCCGTCGGCGAGGCGCTCGATGCCGTAGCCGGCCTGCTCGAGCGCGGCGACGATCTCCGCGGCATGGTCTGCGCCGCGCGTCTCGAGCACCAGGTCGACACCGGTCTGGCGGACGTGCAGCGGCACCGCCTCCCGTACGTGCGTCACCGTCACGAGGTTGCCGCCGGCCGCGGCGACGCAGGTCAGCAGGCGCGCGAGCCCGCCCGGCCGGTCCTCGACGCGCGTGAAGAAGCGCAGCCGCCGGCCCTCCGCGGTCTCGTGCCGCAGGGCGACGGACGCGAGCACCCCCGCGTCGACGTTGCCGCCCGACAGGACGATCACGCTCGCGCCGTCCGCGGACGGCGTGACCGCGCCCGAGAGTAGCGCCGCGACGCCGACCGCACCCGCGCCCTCGACCACGAGCTTGGCGCGCTCGAGCAGCAGCACCATCGCCTCGGCGACGTCGTTCTCGCCGACCACGACGAGCTCGTCGACCCACGCCTGGACGAGCGGCAGCACGAGCCCGCCGGGACGCTTGATGGCGATCCCGTCGGCGATCGTCGGGCCGCCTCCCGACTCGACCGGCTCGCCGCGCTCGAGCGAGTCGACGTAGGCCGAGCAGCTCTCGACCTGGACGCCGACGACCCGCACCCCGGGTCGCGCCACCTTGAGCACACCGGCGATGCCGCCGATCAAGCCACCGCCGCCGACGGGGACGATCACGGTCGCGACGTCCCCCACGTCCTCGAGCAGCTCGAGCGCCAACGTGCCCTGGCCCGCGACGATCTCCGGGTCGTCGAACGGGTGCACGAAGATCGCCCCGCTCTCCGTCGCCCGCTCGCGCGCACTCGCCACGCAATCGTCGACGGAGTCACCGCCGAGCCGGACCGTCCCCCCGAAGCCCTTGACGGCTGCGACCTTCGCCAGTGACGCCTCGGCGGGCATGAAGACCTCGCAGGCGAGCCCGCGCGCGCGGGCGGCGTAGGCGAGCGACTGCGCGTGGTTGCCGGCGCTGCCCGCGACGACCGCGCCGCGCTGGTCGCCCGCGGCGGCGATGCGGTCGACCTTGGCGAGCGCGCCGCGCAGCTTGAACGAGCCGGTCCGCTGTAGGTTCTCCGCCTTGAGCAGGACGGTGCCGCCGCACTCGTCCGACAGGCTGCGAGAGGTCAGCACGGGCGTGTGACGTACGAGGTCGCGCGTGCGCTCGCGAGCGTCGCGGACCGCCTCGACGCCGAGCCAGCCTTCCAGGGCGGGCGTCCGCGTGGCCATCATGGTGATATATCAATGTTCGGCCATGCGGGCAAGGGCTACGCACTGAGCCGCAAGTTGCCGACGGCGTCGATCATCGCGCTCGTTGACAGGGTCCGGCGCCGCTGACATATTCAGGCCCATCGGGGGCGAGGGACCTATCAGGGGGTTACGGCGCGTGGTAACCGACGCTTCCGGCGAGCTCGACGACTTCGGCTGCGACCAGCAGCCCGGCCGCGACATCGGCAAGTTCGCAAGCTTCGCGGCGGAGGTCGGCCCCATCTCGATCGGCATCGTCTCCCGCGGCGGGCTTGGCTCCTTCTGGTTGGCACACCGCCACGAGACGGGCGTGCCCGCCGCCGGCCCGGTCGCATCGCCGCCATGACGCGCATGTTCATCGACGGCGAGTGGTGCGACGCCGCCAGCGGCGCCACCGTCGAGGCCACGAGCCCGGCCACCGGCGAGTCATTGGGCCAGGTCGCCGAGGGCGACCGCGAGGACGCCCGGCGCGCGATCGCCGCCGCGAACGCGGCCTTCCCGGCATGGGCCGCGCGCACCGGCTTCGAGCGCGCCGAGCTGCTGCACCGCGTCGCCGACGCCTGCGAGCGCCGGATCGACGAGCTGGCCCACATCCTGACGCTCGACCAGGGCAAGCCGCTCAAGGCCGAGGCGATCGTCGAGGCCGGCGAGCTGGTCGAGTTCTGGCGCATGGCGGCCGAGGACGGCAAGCGCGTGCAGGGCACGATCCCCGAGAGCGCGGCGCCCGGGCGCCGCGTGCTGCTGATCCGCCGGCCGCTCGGCGTGCTGGGGCTGATCACGCCCTGGAACTGGCCCTACACCATGCCCGCCGAGGTGCTCGCGCCGGCACTCGCGTGCGGCAACACCGTGGTCTGGACGCCGGCGCCCTCGACCGCCGTCTGCTCGGGCGTGCTCGCGGAGTGCGTCGCCGAGGCCGACCTGCCGCCGGGCGTCTTCAACATGGTCCTCGGCCCCGGCCCCGAGGTCGGCGACGAGCTGGCCGCCAGCCCGGGCACGCGCGCGGTCGCGTTCACCGGCTCGACCGCGACCGGGTTGACGGTCGCGCGGCGCGCGGCCGGCAAGGCGCAGCTGCTCGAGATGGGCGGCAACGGGCCGCTGGTCGTGCTCGAGGACGCCGACCTCGAGGCCGCCGCGGTCGCCGCCAGCATCGGCTGCTTCCTCGGCGCAGGCCAGAGCTGCTCGGCAGCCGAGCGGCTGCTCGTGCACGAGGCCGTGCGCGAGGAGTTCGTCGATCTGCTGGCCGCCGAGGTGCAGCGCGGTGTCCGGCTCGGGCACCCGCTCGAGGACGCTACGACGATGGGCCCGCTCAACAACGAGCCCGGCGCGGCGAAGATGGACGAGCACGTCGCAGACGCCGTCGCGCGCGGCGCCACGGTCGTCACCGGCGGCAGCCGGGCGGCGGGCTTCCCGACCGACCTGTACTGGCAACCGACCGTGCTCGACGGCGTCCCGGCGGACTCGATCGCGGTCACCCAGGAGACGTTCGGCCCGATCGCGCCGATCGTCGCGATCAGCTCGCTCGAGGACGCGATCGCGCAGACCAACTCGCAGACCTTCGGCCTGATGGCGGCGATCTTCACGCGCGACCTCGCGGCCGGGCTGCGCTACGCCGACTCCGTGCCGATGGGACTCGTCAACATCAACGAGACGACGAACTACTGGGAGGTCCACCTTCCCTGGGGCGGCCGAGCCCGCTCGGAGAGCGGGATCGGGCGCGTCGGCGGCGCCTACCCGATGGAGACGCTGACCGAGCTCCAGACCGTGATGTTCCAGGCGTGACCGCCTCGCGCGCCCAGGTCCGAACCTGCAGGGTGGCAATCGCCCGCGCCCCTGATATATCATCGCGCTCGTGACGACCGGCACGAGCGATGGCGGTGCCGTCGGAGCCGCTGCGGCCCCGGCGCACGTCGTCGACCGCTCGGGCCCGCCGCTGGTCGAGGCGAGCGGCGTCTGGAAGATCTTCGGCCCGGGCGCCGGGCGCATCATCGGCACCCCCGACGCCGAGCTCCCGCGGGCAGAGCTGCACGCGAAGACTGGCTCCACGATCGCGGTGCGCGACGTCGAGCTGCAGATCTGGCCGGGCGAGGTGTTCGTCGTGATGGGCTTGTCGGGATCAGGCAAGTCGACGCTCGTGCGGACGCTGATCCGACTGATCGAGCCGACCGCGGGCGAGATCCGGATCACCGGCTCGGACGTGATGGCCGCCGACCCCGCCGAGCTGCGCGAGCTGCGCCGCCACACCGTCTCGATGGTGTTCCAGCACTTCGGCCTGCTCTCGCACCGGACCGTGATCGAGAACGTTGCCTTCGGGCAGGAGATCCAGGGCGTCGCCAAGCACGAGCGGCTCGCGCGCGCCTCCGACGTGCTGCGGCTGGTCGGGCTGGAGGACGTGGCGACGCAGTTCCCCGACCAGCTCTCGGGCGGGATGCAGCAGCGTGTCGGCCTGGCGCGCGCGTTCGCGGTCGACCCCAAGCTGATGCTCTACGACGAGCCCTTCAGTGCGCTCGACCCGCTGATCCGGCGCGACATGCAGGACGAGGTCGTGCGGCTTCAGCACGAGACCGGCAAGACGATGCTGTTCATCACCCACGACCTGCCCGAAGCCCTGCGGCTCGGCGACCGGATCGCGATCATGCGCGACGGCGCGATCGTCCAGCTCGGCACGCCCGAGGAGCTGGTGGGATCGCCGGCGGACGAGTACGTCGCCAACTTCGTCCGCGACATCCCCAAGACCCATGTCCTGACGCTGCGCTGGATCATGCGCGAGCCGCGCCCCGGCGAGGCCGACGAAGGGCCGCAGCTGGACGTCGGCACGACCGTCAACGACGCCGTGCCGGTCGTCGCCGGGCACGACGGGCCGGTGCGCGCGGTCGAGAACGGGCGCGTGGTCGGCGTCGTCGACCGGCTCTCGGTGCTGCGGGCGATAGCCGACCGGCCCGAGGACGACGGTGGCGGTCGCTAGCACCGAGCCGACCGCGCCGCCAGGCACAAGCGACCGACGGGCCGCGCCGGCAACCTCGGCGCCGGATTCGCGCTGGCGCGGGCGCCCCGCGCGCGTCGCCGCCGTCGCCGCGCTGATGCTGCTGGCCTTCGCGCTGCTGCGCGGCGACGCGCCGTGGCCCGAGAGCCTCAGGTGGAGCGCGCTCCCCGGGCGCCTCGACGACCTCCAGGCCTGGCTGCTCGAGCAGCGTACCGCTGACGATCGCAACCTGATCTTCACGCTGCTGGACGGCTTTCGCGCGTTCGCCGACTGGCTCGTGACGACCGCCACCGACGCGATGCTGTGGATGACCTGGGTCGGCACGCTCGCTGCCGCCGTACTGATCGTGTGGCGCTTCGGTGGCTGGCGCGCAGGGCTGATCGTGCTGGCGGCGATGGCGGCGTTCGCGCTCATGGGGCTCTGGGAGGAGAGCGTGCAGACGCTCGCGCTGATGCTCGCCGCGGTGCTGCTCTCGCTCCTGATCGGGATGCCGCTGGGCGTGCTCGCCGGCCGCTCGCCGCGCGTTCACCGCGCGCTCACGCCGGTGCTCGACGCGATGCAGATCGTGCCCGCGTTCGCCTACCTGATGCCCGTCGTGATCCTGTTCTCCGTCGGGCCCGCGGCGGCGGTGATCTGCACGATGATCTACGCCGTCCCCCCGGCGGTGCGGATCACGGCGCTCGGGATTCGCGGCGTCAAGCCGGACACCGTCGAGGCGTCGAAGGCCTTCGGCGCGACGTCGCTTCAGACGCTGTTCAAGGTGCAGCTGCCGCTGGCCCGCCGCCAGCTGCTGCTGTCGGTCAACCAGACGATCATGTTCGGTCTCTCGCTGGTCGTGATCGCCGGCTTGATCGGCGGCCGCGGGCTCGGCGACGTGGTCACCAGCGGGCTGTACTCGAACGCCGCGCAGGCGCTGCTGGCGGGCGCCGCGATCGTGATCATGGCGATCGCGCTCGACCGTGCGACGGCGGCGATCGCCGACCGCACGGACCCGACGCGCCGCCGCCTGACCGAGCAGGGCCGCAAGCGGGCGAAGCTCGTGACGCTGGGCACGCTCGCGGCGATCGTCGCGATCATCCTGCTGGCGCGCGCGCTCGGCGCGGCCGAGAGCTACCCGGACGAGTTCGAGACCGCGACCACGATCTTCACGGCGACGATCAAGGACACGCTGCTGGACCTGATCCAGTCCGTGCTCGACTACGTGCAGGACCCGGCCTCGCTGATCTTCGGGATCACCGAGCCGATCGGGAACTTCCTCGTCGAGTATGCGCTCGAGCCCCTGCGTGTGTTCCTGGTCGATCTGCCGTGGTTCGTAACCGTGCTCGGGCTCTCCGCGATCGCCCTGCTGGTCAGCGGCCGGCGCCCGGCGATCACGGTCTTGGCGATGCTGCTCGCGATCGGCATCATGGGCGTGTGGGAGCCGGCGATGGACACGGCGTCACAGGTGCTCGTCGCCACCGCGCTGGCCGTCGCGATCGGGATAGCGATCGGGGTCTGGGCGGCGGAGAGCCCGCGCGTGGAGAAGCTGCTGCGACCGCTGCTCGACACGCTGCAGACCCTGCCGCAGCTCGTCTACATCATCCCGTTCATCTACCTGATGCCGGTCTCGCGCGTGCCGGGTGTCGTCGCCTCGGTGCTCTACGCCGTGCCGGTCGTGATCCGGCTCGTGACGTCGGGGGTCCGCAACGTGCCGCCGGCGGCGGTCGAGGCGGCGACGGCGTTCGGCGCCACCCGCGGCCAGGTGCTGACCAAGGTGAAGCTGCCGCTCGCGCGCGAGGCGATCATGCTCGGCGTCAACCAGGGGATAATCATGGTGCTCGCTGTGGTCGTGATCGGGGGCCTGGTGGGATCCGGAGCGCTCGGCGACGAGGTAGCCCGCGGGCTGCAGCGCAACGAGTTCGGGGCGGGCGTGGTCGCGTCACTCGCGATCCTCGCACTGGGGATCGCGCTTGACCGCGTCACGCAGAGCAGGGGAGGCAGGGGTGGAGGTCAACGACGATGAGGGGACATTCATGAGAGGTACACGGAAGGTGCGCGGTTTCACCGTGCTCGCACTGGCGCTCGCGCTCGGTGTAGGAGCGTGCGGCGAGGAGAAGGAGGAGACGCCCGCGGCGAGCGGCGGCACGGCGGCGAAGGAGGAGTGCGGCAAGGTGACGCTCAACGAGCAGGCCTGGGCCGGCTCGACCGCCAACACCTACATCGCCAAGGCGGTGCTGGAGGACAACCTCGGCTGCGAGGTCGAGATCACCAAGATCGCCGAGATCCCCGTCTTCCAGGCGATGGCCGACGGCAAGGTCGATGCGGTGCTCGAGGACTGGCAGCACGTCGACGAGTACAAGAAGTACATCGAGGAGGCGGGCACGGTCGTCGACGGCGGGCCGCTCGGCGTCGAGGGCCATATCGGCTGGTTCGTCCCGAAGTACCTGATGGACGAGCACCCGGAGTTCGCCACCTGGGAGGGCCTGAAGGGCCAGGAGGAGCTGTTCAAGACGGCGGAGTCCGGCGACCAGGGGATGTTCCTCGGCGGCGATCCGGGCTACGTGCAGAAGGACAAGGAGCTGATCAAGGCGCTCGACCTCAACCTCAAGCACGTGACCGCCGGCGCCGAGCCGGCCCAGGTCGCGCGCTGGACGCAGCTCTACAAACAGAAGAAGCCGGTGCTCTTCTACTGGTACACGCCGCAGTTCTACAACCAGCAGTACGACCTGGCCGAGGTGAAGCTGCCGGAGCGCTTCCCCGGTTGCAAGGACGACGCCAAGGCGGGCGGCGACCCCGAGCAGTACAAGTGCGCCTACGACGTGACGGTGATCCAGAAGCTGTTCTCGAAGAAGTTCGCCGAGAGCGGCTCACCCGCCTACGACGTGCTCAAGAAGATGGAGCTGACCAACGACGACCAGGAGGCGGTCGCAAAGGCGATCGCCGGCGACAAGGAGGATCCCGAGAAGGCCGGCAAGGACTGGGTCGAGCAGAACGCCGACAAGGTCGAGGCCTGGCTGAACTGATCGCGCGCGTGGGAGCCCGCCGCCACGGCGGGCTCCCACGCGGCAGCTCGTGACCGAGCTCAACTGGGGCGGCAACTACGCCTACCGCGCCGGCAGGCTGCACCGGCCGTCGAGCGTCGAGGCGGTGCGGCAGGTCGTCTCGCGCTCGCGACGCTTACGGGTGCTGGGCACGCGGCACTCGTTCACCGGCATCGCCGACTCGACGGAGCTGCTGTCGCTCGACGCGCTGGCGCCCGACGTGGTGGTCGACCACTCGGCGCAGAGCGTGACGGTGAGCGCGAGCGTCAGCTACGGCGCGCTCGCCCACGCGCTGGCAGCGGAGGGCCTGGCGCTTCACAACCTCGCCTCGCTGCCGCACATCTCCGTCGCAGGCGCCGTTGCCACGGCCACACACGGGTCCGGCGACGCCAACGGCAACCTCGCCACGGCGGTCGCGCGACTGGAGCTCGTCACGTCGAGCGGCGAGATCCTCAGCGCGAAGCGGGGTGACGCGGACTTCGACGGCATGGTCGTCGGGCTCGGCGCGCTCGGCGCCGTGACCCGCGTGACGCTCGACGTCGAGCCGGCCTACGCGGTGCGCCAGCGTGTCTTCGAGGGCCTCGATTGGGACGCGCTGCTCGAGCGCTTCGACGAGCTCAGCGCGAGCGGCTACAGCGTGAGCGTGTTCACCCGCTGGGGCGACAGGGTCGATCAGGTGTGGGTGAAGAGCCGCGTCACCGATGCCCCCGCGACACTGCGCGACGAGCTCCTCGGCGCCATCCCGGCGACGCTCGAGCGCCATCCGATCCTCGGCCTGGACCCGGTGAACTGCTCGCCGCAGCTCGGCGCGCCCGGGCCGTGGTCCGAGCGCCTGCCGCACTTCCGCATGGGGTTCACGCCCAGCAACGGCGACGAGATCCAGTCGGAGTACCTGCTGCCGCGCCGGCACGCGGTCGCCGCCATCCGGGCGCTGCGCGACCTGGCCGGCACGATCCGGCCGGTGCTGCAGGTGAGCGAGCTGCGGACGATCGCCGCCGACAGCCTCTGGATGAGCCCTCAGCACGGCCAGGACACGCTCGGCATCCACTTCACCTGGAAGCTCGACCAGGACGCCGTCGAGCGCGCGCTGGCCGACGTCGAGGCGGCGCTCGCCCCGTTCGGCGCGCGCCCGCACTGGGGGAAGCTCTTCCTGGCCGAGGCCGCCGCGGTGGGCCCGCTCTACGAGCGCCTGGACGACTTCGCGCGCCTCGTCGAGCGGCTCGACCCGCGCGGCGCTTTCCGCAACGACTGGCTCGACGCGCACGTGCTCGGCGGCGCGTAGCGGCCGCTCCCCTACGCTGCCCGCATGCGCGGCACCCTCTCGGTGATCCGGCGGACGCTGCTGGCGTTCTACGACGACCAGATGACGCACCATGCGGCCGCGCTGACCTACTACGCGCTGATGTCGCTGTTCCCGACGCTGCTGCTCGCGCTGTCGCTGCTCGGCCTGCTGGGCCAGTACCCGGAGACCTACGACGCGATCATCGGCTACGCGCGCGAGGTCGCGCCCGACTCGGTCGTGACGCCGCTCGACAGCTCGCTCCAGCGAGCGCTGCTCAACAAGGGCACGGCAGGCACCACCCTGGCGATCAGCGTGGTGCTCGCCCTGTACGGGACGACCGGCGTGCTGGAGGCCGCGCGCCGCGCGCTCAACGTCGTGTTCGAGGTCGAGCAGGGGCGCAGCTTCCTGCGGCGCAAGCTGGTCGACGTCGCCTCCACGTTCGTGCTCGTCCTGCTGGGGATAGCCTCGGGCATCCTGGTGTTCGTCGGCGGCGGCTTCGCCGAGGACCTGCTCGGCTTCGTCGGGCTGGGCCCCACCGTCGCGGAAGTCTGGAGCATCGCGCGCTGGCCGGCCGCGCTGCTCGTGACGATGTTCGTCTTCTCGTTCATCTACTTCATCACCCCCGACGTCAAGCAGCGCTCGTGGCGCTGGGTGACTCCGGGCGCGGTGGTCGCGGTGCTGCTGTGGCTGCTCGCGTCGTGGGGCTTCTCGACGTACATCTCCCGGGTCGCCGACGTGGGCGCGATCTACGGCGCCTTCGCGGGCGCGATCGTGCTCGTCGCGTGGATCTGGCTCACGAACGTGGCGCTGCTGTTCGGCGCGGAGTTGAACTCCGAGATCGAGCGCCAGAAGGAGCTGCACGAGGGCGTGCCCGCGTCCGAGACGCTCAACCGCCCCGCGCGCAACGAGTAGTCAGTCCGCGCGCAGCCGGAGGTCGCTGGCGGCGTCGAAGAAGTGAAAGCGGTTGCCGCCGCGGCCCTTGGCCCGGTACATCGCCGCGTCCGCTGCGCGGAGCAGCTGCGCGCCGGTCTCCTCCGGGTCCGACTGGATCGCGATCCCGATGCTCGCGGTCACGACGCGCGGCTTCGCGCCGCCGAGCGCCAGCGGCTCGGCGATCGCGCGGATCATCCGGCCGGCCGCCGCGGCCGCCTCGCTCTCGTCGCTGACGTTGTCCAGCAGTACGGCGAACTCGTCCCCGCCGAGCCGGGCGACGGTGTCGAGCTCGCGCGCGGCGCGCTCGAGCCGGCGGGCCACGGCGCGCAGCAGCTCATCCCCCTCCTCGTGCCCGAGCGTGTCATTGACCGACTTCAAGCCGTCGAGGTCGATGAACAGCAGCGCGGCCCTGGTCGGGACGCGCTTCGCGCGCCGGAGCGACTTGTCTACGGCCTCGTGGAACGCCGCCCGGTTGGCCAGCCCGGTCAGCTCGTCGTGGTTGGCGAGGTGGCTCAGCCGCGCGGCCCGGTGACGGCTCTCCGTGACGTCCTCGGCGACCGCGAGCCCCGCCTGGACCGCTCCCTGGTCGTCGCGCACGGGGCCGAACGTGATCCGGTAGAAGCGGCCGTGCTCGGACGCGTAGTTGACGTCGTGGCGCTCCCCGCGCAGCGCCGCGCGGGCATGGTGCTGCAGCTGGTTCCACGCGTGCGGCGAGAGCACGCCCGCCAGCCCGTGCCCGCTGAGCGCCTCGTAGCCGAGGTCGTTGCGGAGAAGCACCTTGCCCTCGGCGACAAGCAGCCGCAGGTCGTGGTCGAACAGCAGCACGCTCGTCCGCTGCAGGTTGCGGGCGAGGCTCCGATAGAGCTCCTCCCCGAGCCGCAGCGCCTCCTCCGCGCGGCTGCGCGCGACGAGCGGCTTGAACTGGAGGATCGAGCCCTCAGGCTCGCCCTCGGTGGCGGGGCGCAGGCTGTAGCGGACGCCGACCGGGACGCCGTCGCTGCGCCAGAAGACGTCGATCTGGTCCAGACGCTCGCTGCCGTCGCGCAGCGCCACCTCGATCGGCGAGTCGGCCGCCGCGTACGGTGCGCCGTTGGGGTAGGAGTGATGCACGAGCTCGTGCATGGGCCGGCCGATCGCCTGTTCCGCGCTCCAGCCGAGCAGCCGCACCGCCGCCGAGTTCATCGAGTGGATCGTCCCGTCCGGCCGCAGGCCGATCAGGCCTTCGTCGCTCGCGACGGGCGGCAGTCCGGTGTGCGAGGAGGACAGCTGACGGCGGTGCCCGTCGGCGGTGCGGGCGAAGCGGCGGCCGCCGCCGGAGGAAGGGCGCTCGAGCGTTCGCGTCAGCACGTCCACGACCGACGGGTCGAACTGGGTCCCGGCATTCGCCCGCAGCTCGGCGAGCGCCCGTTCGGGCGAGCGCGCGGCGCGGTAGGAGCGGTCGGTCGTCATCGCATGGAAGGCGTCGCAGCAGAACACGACGCGCGCCACCCGCGGGATCGCCTCGCCGGCGAGCCCGTCCGGATAGCCCGCACCGTCCCAGCGCTCGTGGCAGGAGCGCACGATCGTGCCGACGCGGCCGAGCAGCCCGCCGACCTCCTCGAGCATCTGGTGACCCTCGACCGTATGCGTCTTGATGACCGTGAACTCCTCCTGGGTGAGCGGGCCGCGCCGGTTGATGATCTCGTTGTCGATCGTGAGCTTGCCGACGTCGTGCAGCAGCGCGGCGAATTCGAGCTCGATGCGCTCCTGACCGTCCATCCCCAGCTCGTCGCCGACCTGCATGGCGAGGTCGACCACGCCCCTGCCGTGCTCGCCGGTGAGCCGGTCGTCGGCCGCGATCACGCGATCGAGGAGCAGCGCGGAGCCGCGGTAGGCGCTCGACAGCTCGACGGTCTGGTCGATGCGCAGCCTGCGGTCGCGGGCGAACGCGGCGAGCAGGCCGATCAGCGGGAGCAGGAGCAGGAACGCATAGTGCGTGAATGCGGCCGCGAAGCTGACCAGCAGCCCGACGCACGACAGCACCGTGTCGGCCAGCGAGATCCACGCGATCTCGGCCAGCGCGAGCCGCGGCGCGGTGCCCAACCCGAGCCAGAGGCGCAGGCTCGAGAACGACACGTCGCCGGCGAACTGCGCCGCCAGCGCGAGCAGGTAGAGCGGCCAGTCGCCGAAGGCGGGCGCGTCGGCGCCCGCGATCCCCAGCACCAACACGGGCCCGATGCAGTAGAGCGCGTCGCCCAGCTCGACCACCGCGCGGTTGACGGGCGTGTATCCGCGCAGATAGCGCGGCAACCGCCCCAGCAGCAGCCCTGCCGCGACGAACAGCGGCACGGCGGCGATCGGCAGCAGGAACAGCATCGGGACCAGCACGAGCTGGGTCGGGACCGTCGAGACGACCCCGCTCTCGAACTCGACTCGTGACGCGAGCGCGTACAGCAGGGTGAGAGCGACGGCAGTCGGCAGCGACAGCGCCCGCTCGGAAGGCAGCAGCAGGAGCACCGCGACGGCGACGAGCACGAAGAGGGCGGCGAAGGCGGCCTCCACCCACAGCTCACGGCCGGCAAGCGTCTGCCTCGGCCGTTCGCGAGCCGCTGCGAGGAGCTTTGGGACCGACGCCTCGAGGTACCGCGGTGTCCCGAACCAGAGGGTTCGCACGCTCTGGCGCAGCGTAGCGTTGCAGGATCGTGAGCCGGTCAGCTAAGCGACCATCTCCAGGTTTAGATCTCGGCCGGTCTGGCGAGCATAGGCGAGCGGCGACAAGCAACACTTCCCCCCGCGTCGCCCGGTCAGGAGTTCCTCATGAAACGCCCCTCGTCACCCGCGCGCAGCGCGGTCACGGGTCTGCTCGCGCTCGCGGCGCTCGCGATCGTCCCGGCGGCGTCCGCTGCGGCCGCTACGCAGGACTCGTGCGAGGGGCAGGTCGCCGAGCAGCCGTTCATGCCCTGGGCCGACCCGGCGCACTACGTGTTGGTGCCCAACGGCACCGTCGAGGCGAGCACGCGCTGGAACCTGAAGGGCGGCGCGATGCGAATCGCGGGCAATGAGAGCTTCCACGTACACGACGAGGACGACCGCTCGTCGCTCGCCCTGCCCCCCGGCTCGTCGGCGACCACGGGCTGGATGTGCGTCGGTCTCGAGCACCCGACGCTGCGCCTCTTCGCCACCAACCGTGGCTCGGCGCTCTCTCAACTGCTCGTCGAGGTGCTGTACGTGGACGCCACGGGTCGCAAGGGCGCGCTGACGATCGGCACACACCAAGCGACGTCGTCGTGGCAGCCCACCGTTCCACTGGCGGTGGCCGCGAACACGCTCGCCACGACTCCGGGCGAGCACATCGACGTCGCGTTCCGGTTCACCCCGCTGGACGGCGGGGACTGGTCTATCGACGACGTCTACGTCGATCCAGTCCGTCACGGCTGAGCCCGTCGCGGTGGGCTAGCCTCACCGCATGAGCGCCGCCGCCGCCACCTGGGCTGGAGAGGATCTGGCGCTGCTCGACGCCGCCCGCGCGGGCGACCAGGACGCCTACCGTCGCCTGGTCGAGCCGCGTCGCGCCGAGCTGCATGCGCACTGCTACCGGATGCTCGGCTCGGTGCAGGACGCCGAGGACGCCCTGCAGGATGCGCTGCTGCGCGCGTGGCGCGCGCTGCCGCGCTTCGAGCGCCGCAGCTCGACGCGCTCCTGGCTCTACAAGATCGCCACCAACACCTGCCTCGACCTGATCGAGCGGCGGCCCAAGCGGGTGCTGCCGCTGGACTACGGCCCCGCGTCGGATCCCCACGACGGCCCCGGCGTCCCCCTGATCGAGTCCGTCTGGGTCGAGGCGTACCCGGACGAGCGACTCGGGCTGCAGGGCGGGCCGGCCGCGCCCGAGGCCCGCTACGAGCAGCGCGAGAGCGTCGAGCTCGCGTTCATCGCCGCGCTCCAGCATCTACCCGGGCGCCAGCGCGCTGTCCTGATCCTGCGCGAGGTGCTCGGGTTCTCGGCCAAGGAGGTCGCGGAGACGCTCGAGGTGACGGTCGCGTCCGTCAACAGCGCGCTCCAGCGAGCGCGCAAGGCCGTCGACGAGCGGCTGCCCGAGGCCAGCCAGCAGGCGACGCTGCGCGCGCTCGGCGACGCGGAGCTGCGCAGGGTCGTCGAGCGCTATATGGATGCCTGGGAGCGCGGCGACGTGGACGGGGTCGTCGCTCTGCTGGCCGAGGACGCGACTCTGACGATGCCGCCGATGGCGACCTGGTTCCGCGGCGACGGCGTGGTCGTGTTCCTCACGGAGTGGGCGTTCTCGGGCCGCGCGTACGGAGCCGAAGGGCGCCGGCGCGTGCGCGTGGTGCCCGCAACCGCGAACGCTCAGCCGGCGGTCGCGACCTACAGCTGGGATCCGGGCCGGGGGCGCCACCTGCCGACCGTGCTCCAGGTGCTCACCTTCGGCGCAGCTGGGATCAGCGAGATCACGGGCTTCGTGGACCCGTCGGTGTTCGCCCGCTTCGGGCTGCCGGCGTCGCTGCCGTAGCGGCCTTGTCGTCACAATGGCGGCCATGAGCTCCCCCGAGGCCGCCGCGCCGGCGACGTACGGCGTCACGTCGATGATCGCCCCGCTGCGGCGCGTGCTGGTGCGCCGCCCGGCGACCGCGGGCGACTGGGCCGGCGCCGCGTGGCGCACCCCCGACGCGGACCTGCTCGCGCGCCAGCACGAGCGCTTCTGCGAGCTGCTCGCCAACCTCGGGCCGCAGGTCGAGGTCGCGCCGGCGCTCGAGGGCCAGGTGGACGCCGTATACATGCACGACCCGCTGGTCATGACGGCGCGCGGCGGCATCGCGCTTCAGATGGCCAAGCCGGCGCGCGTGCGCGAGCCCCGGCATGCGTCGGAGGAGCTCGAGCGGCTCGGGATCCCGGTGCTCGGCGCGCTCTCCGGCAACGCTTACGCTGACGGCGGCGACCGCTACTGGATCGACGACACGACGATGGCGATCGGGCTCGGCTACCGCACCAACCGCGCCGGCGCCGACGCGCTCGCGCGGCTCGCGGAGCCGGAGGGCGTCCAGGTCATCACCTATGACACCCCGCACGACCAGGGCCCCGGGTCCGTCCTGCACCTGCAGTCGTTCCTCTCGGGAGTGGCCGAGGAACTGTGCGTCGTCTTCGAGCCGCTCGCCCCCGTGCGGCTGCTGCAGGATCTGGCGGAGCGCGGGATCGAGTGGATAGCGATCGACCACGACTCGTACCTCGCGATGGGCTGCAACGTCCTCGCGGTGCGACCCGGCGTCGTGGTGATGGTCGACACGGCGCCCGCGGTGCGGCGCGAGCTGGAGCGGCGCGGCGTCGAGGTGCACGCCTACGACGGCTCGGAGCTGTCGCTCAAGGGCGACGGCGGGCCGACCTGCCTGACCCAGCCGTTGCTGCGCGCGTGACCGTCCGGATCGGCTACAAGGCGTCGGCGGAGCAGTTCGGGCCCGCCGAGCTGCTCGGCTACGCCGCCCAGGCGGAGCAGGCCGGCTTCGAGATCGTCGCGATCTCGGACCACTTCCAGCCCTGGCGCCACCACGGCGGTCACGGCCCCGCGGCGCTGCCCTGGCTCGGCGCGGCCTGCGAGCGCACGCGCCGCGCCACGCTCGGCACGAGCGTGCTGACCCCGACGCTGCGCTACGAGCCCGCGGTGATCGCGCAGGCCTTCGCGACACTCGGCTGTCTCGCACCCGGGCGCGTGTTCCTCGGCGTCGGGACCGGCGAGGCGATGAACGAGACCCCCGTCACCGGCGGGACCTTCCCCGGGCGCAAGGAGCGGCGGCTGCGGCTGGCGGAGGCGATCGCGTTGATCCGCCGGCTCTGGAGCGAGGAGCGCGTCGACTTCGACGGCGAGTACTACCGGACCGAGCGCGCGACGGTGTATGACCGGCCCGAGCAGCTCGTGCCGATCTACGTCGCGGCATCGGGCCCGCTCGCGGCCAAGCTGGCGGGCCGCGCGGGCGACGGGTTCATCTGCACCAGCGGCAAGGAGCCGGCGCTCTACGAGGAGCTGCTCGCGAACGTCGCCGCCGGCGCCGAGCAGGCGGGTCGGGACCCGGCCGGGCTGCGGCGCATGATCGAGCTCAAGGTCTCCTACGACCGCGACCGCCGGCGGGCGTTCGAGAACACCCACTGGTGGGCGGCGCTCGCGCTCTCGCCCGAGCAGAAGGAGGGCGTCGAGGACCCGGTCGAGATGGAGCGCCTGGCCGACGCGAACCTCGAGCGCGCGCACACGCGCTTCATCTGCTCCGACGATCCCGAGGAGGTCGTCGAGGCGATCGGCCGCTACGTCGCGCTCGGCTTCGACGAGCTGGTCGTGCACGGTCCCGGCGACGACCAGGGGCGCTTCATCGAGCAGTTCTCGACCGACGTCCTGCCGCTGCTGCGCTGAGGTCAGCCCGGCAGGCGGCGCGGGCGTGGGCGCAGGCGCGCCGAGCGGCCCACGACGGCGACGGTGCGCCGCCAGGACGCGCGCAGTGTTTCGCGGTCGGCCTGCCCAGCGGCGAGCGCGCGCCCGACGGGCAGCACCTCGTAGTCCGGATGGCGCACCCAGGTCGGCGTGTACTCGACGCGCTCGACCCGCGCCCGCCGCCCGTCGACGCGCACGTGCAGCAGCGCCACGAGGCCGTCCTGCGACGCCGCCGGGCAACACGCCGTCGTCTGGTTCGAGAGCAGGTTGCCCTCGCCGAATACGACCCAGCGCCCGCGCACGCGCCGGATCGGCTGCACGACGTGCGCGTGCTGGCCCACGATCGCCGTGACAGCGCGCGAGCGCATCACGCGCTCGGCGATGCGCCGCTGCTCGGCGTCGGGCTGATGGCTGTACTCCGTCCCCCAGTGCATGTTGACGATCACGACCTGGGCACCGGCCCGCCGCGCGCGGCGCGCGTCGGCGATCACCCGGCCGGGCTCCGCCAGATTCACCGACCAGGGATGCGGCAGGGGCAGGCCGTTGGTGCTGGCCGTGTACGAGAGTAACGCCACTGCCACGCCACGCACGTCGATGATCAGCGGCCGCCTGCGGGCGGCGCGCGAGCTGAAGGAGCCGGTGTTGCCGAGCCCGGCGCGGCTGAGCGCCCGCACGGTGCTGTCGACGCCGGCCTGCCCCGCGTCGACGCTGTGGTTGGAGGCGGTGCTGCACGCGTCCCAGCCCGTCCTGCGGATCGCGCGCGCGAGCGCAGGGGGCGTGCGGAAGAGCGGGTAGCCGGCGGGCGCGCCGGGCACGAGCGGCGTCTCGACGTGGCACAGAGCCAGGTCGGCGCGCCGGATCAGCGGTCGCAGCGAGCGGAACATCGGCGTGAAGTCGTACTCCGCTGCCCCGCGCGCATACGTTCGCGCGCGCGCTACGACCGGCAGGTGCGGCAGCAGGTCGCCGCTTGCCGAGATCGTGATCCGGACCGGCGCGTTCGGCTCAGGCGCAGCGTCGGCCGGCGGCGGCGCCGGCGTGGTCGTGGCTTCCGGCGCGGCCGCACGCTTCGCCGGCGCGTCGCTCTCGCCGCCCCCGCATGCCGCGAGCGAGAGCGAGGCCAGGACTCCCGCGACGGCCCGGTTGCGGCGCATCGCCGGGAGAATGTCAAACCCCGCGGCGCCCGGGACCCCCCGTCTTCAATGCCGCAGTTGACGTTCGTCCGCCCCGGCCTCCCCGAGCCTGCGCAGCTCCGCGAACGCGGGCGCGAGCGCGTCGTAGAGCGACTCGAAAACGGGCAGCAGAGCGCGGTACGTCGCGGCCGCTGCCGGCTCTGGCCGCACGACGCTCTCGATCGACGTGAGGTCGGCGGCGACGTCGATGCTCTCGATCAGCCCGAGGGCCTCCATCCCGACGAGCGCGGCGCCGAAGCTCGACCCCTCCTGCCCCTTCGGGAAGCCGATCTCCATCTCGAGCGCGTCGGCGAGCATCTGGCGCCATTCCGGGCTGCGCGCGAAGCCGCCGGTAGCGCGGATCTCGCGGATCTCGTTGCCCGCGGCCTCTACGGAGTGCAGCACGACCGCGAGCTGCAGGCAGACGCCCTCGAGCGCCGCGCGCACGAGGTGGGCTCGGCCGTGCGTGTTCGTCAGCCCGACGTAGGCTCCGCGCGCCAGTGCGCTCCAATGCGGAGCGCGCTCGGACAGCAGGTAGGGCAGCATCAGCAGCCCGTCACTGCCGGGCGGGACGGAGGCGACCAGCTCGAGCAGCGCCTGCTCGCCATGCTCACCGAAGTCCGGCGTAAGCGCCTTCTCGGCCCACTGCAGCACCACACCGCCGTTGTTGATCGCCCCACCGACGATCCAGCGCCCCGGCGTCAAGGCGTAGCAGAAGACCCGTCCCAGCGGATCGACGGCCGGCTCCTCCACGACGACGCGGATCGCGCCGCTCGTGCCGATCGAGCAGGCCGCGACGCCGGGACGGACGGCTCCGAGGCCGAGGTTGGCGAGCGGGCCGTCGCCGCCTCCCGCGACGACCGGGGTGCCGACGGGCAGCCCCAGCTCCGCCGCCGCCCGCGCGGTGAGCTCGGACACGTGGGTGCTGGGCTCGAGCCGCGGGAGCCGGTCGGCGCCGATACCCGCCAGCTCGAGCGCCTGACGGTCCCAGTCGAGCGTCGTGAGCTCCATCAGCCCCGTGCCCGACGCACAGGAGTGGTCCATCACCCACTCACCGGTCAGGTGGTGGAAGACGAAGTCCTTGATGCCGGCCCACGTCCGGGCGGCCTCGAAGGTGGCCGTGTCCTGCTCGCGGAACCAGATCAGCTTGGTCAGCGGAGACATCGGGTGGACCGGCGTGCCGGTGCGCTGGTGCAGCCCCAGCCCGCTCGGGTCCGCACGCAGGCGCTCCGCCTGTAGGGCCGCCCTGGTGTCCGCCCAGACGATCGACGGCGTCAGCGGCTCGCCCGACTCGCCGAGCGCGAGCAGCGAGTGCATCGCCGAGCTGAACGACAAGCCCGCGATCGGCGCGCCGGCGGCCTGCGCCGCCTCCCCGATCGTGCTCACCATGGCGGCCAGGATCACCGCCGGGTCCTGCTCCGCCCGGCCATGCCCGGACTCGAGCAGCGGGTAGCCCAGCTCGGTGCGGGCGCGTTGCGCGCCGCCGGCGTCGAAGGCGACGACCTTCGTGGAGGTC
>DASQMT010000196.1:0-3113 GCA_035645355.1 Solirubrobacteraceae bacterium
CCGTGCGGCGGCACTGGGGGCGGCGCACTTCGGCGAGCAGGAGGGCGGGCGCGTGCGGCTAGCCTTCGAGGAGCTGCTGCTGCAGCAGCTCGTGCTGTTCCGCCGCCGCGCCGGGCGGCGCGAGTCCGCCCGTGCCGAGGCGCTCGACATGCCCGGCACGCTGACGCGGCGCTGGCTCGTCGACTCGTTGCCGTTCGTGCCGACCGAGGACCAGACGAGCGCGATGCGGGCAATCGACGCCGACCTCGCGGCGGGCCGGCCGATGCAGCGGCTGCTGATGGGCGAGGTCGGCTCCGGCAAGACCGTCGTCGCGCTCTACGCGATGCTGCGCGCCGTCGAGCACGGCGCGCAGGCCGCGCTGATGGCGCCGACGGAGACGCTCGCCGAGCAGCACTTCGCGACGCTCCAGGGCCTGATGCCGGGCGAGCTCGTCCAGGCGGCGCTGCTGACGGGCTCGACCGCCGCCGGCCGCCGCGCCGACCTGCTCGGCAAGCTGGGCAGCGGGGAGCTCAAGCTGCTGGTCGGAACCCACGCCCTGATCGAGGACGCCGTGCGCTTCGATCGCCTCGCGGTCGCAATCGTCGACGAGCAGCACCGCTTCGGCGTCAACCAGCGCCGCGCGCTCGATCGCAAGGCGCCGGACGGGCTCGCCCCGCACGTGCTGCACATGACCGCGACGCCGATCCCGCGCACGCTCGCGATGACCGCCTACGGCGACCTCGACGTGACGGCGCTGCGCCACCTGCCCGCTGGCCGCCGCCCGATCGAGACGTACGTCGCCTCGACGGACCGCGAGCGCGAGCGCGCGTACGAGCGCATCCGCGAGGAGCTGCGCGCGGGCCGCCAGGCGTTCGTCGTCTGCCCGCTCGTGGAGGAGTCCGAGGCGCTCGCCGCGCGCGCGGCGACGGCGGAGTTCGAGCGCCTCGCGCGGACCGAGCTGCGCGACTTCCGGGTCGTGCTGCTGCACGGCCAGATGCGCTCGCGCGAGAAGCAGGCGGCGATGGCCGCCTTCGCCGCGGGCGGCGCGGACGTGCTCGTCGCCACGACGGTCATCGAGGTCGGGATCGACGTGCCCAACGCCTCCGTGATGCTCGTCGAGGGGGCGGAGCGCTACGGGATCTCGCAGCTGCACCAGCTTCGCGGGCGCATCGGGCGCGGACCTCACGATTCGGTCTGCGTCCTGTTCGGCCCCAAGGAGTCGGCCCGGCTGCGCGCGCTGCGCGACCACGGCGACGGCTTCGTGCTCGCCGAGATCGATCTCGAGCTGCGCGGCGAGGGGGAGATGCTCGGCACGCGGCAGTCGGGCCTGGCGCAGTTCCGTGTCGCCCGGCTGCCGGAGGACGTCGAGCTGCTCGACGCCGCGCGCCGGATCGGCGTGGCGCTGCTGGAAGCAGACCCGGAGCTGGCGCTGCCCGAGCACGCGCTGCTCGGCTGGGCCATCGGCGCCGCCTACGGCGCCGAGGTGCTCGACCCGATCCCGGCATGAGCCCGCGTGTGATCGCCGGGCGCTACGGCGGGCGCCGCCTGAAGGCGCCGCCCGGTGACGCCACGCGTCCCACCGCCGACCGCGTGCGCGAGGCGCTCTTCTCGATCCTCGGCGCGCGTGTGCCCGGCGCCCGCGTGCTCGACCTCTTCGCCGGCTCGGGGGCCCTGGGCCTGGAGGCGCTGTCGCGCGGCGCGCAGGCGGTCACGTTCGTCGAGCGGGCGCCGGCGGCGCTCGCGGCGCTGCGGGAGAACCTCGCGGCGCTGGGCGCCGACGCCGCGGTCGAGCGCGCCGAGGCGCTGCGCTGGCTCCGTGGCGCATCCGACGGCGCGCGCCAATACGATCTGGTGTTCCTCGATCCGCCCTACCGACGGGCGGCGGAGCTGGGAGCGCCGCTCTCGGAGCTGCTGCCGGCGGTGCTGGCGCCCGGGGCGCTGGTGATAGCGGAGTGCGACCGCCGCTCACCGCTCGAGCTCACGATCACCGCAACCGACGAACGCCGCTACGGGGACACACTGATCCGCATCCATGCCGCCTGATCCCGCCCGACCCCACATCGCCGTCTGCCCGGGGTCCTACGACCCGATCACCAACGGGCACATCGACGTGATCACGCGCGCCGCAGAGACTTTCGACGAGATCATCGTCGCGGTCATCAATGCATCCGTGCGCAAGGACCGCGCACTGTTCACGGCGCAGGAGCGCGTGCGCTTCGCCGAGCTCGCCACGGCCCATCTCGCCAACGTCCGGGTGGACACGTTCGACGTGCTGATCACGGACTACGCGCGGCGCCTCGGGGCGACCGCGATCGTCAAGGGACTGCGTGCGATCTCCGATTTCGAGTACGAGCTGGAGATGAACCAGCTCAACCGCCACCTGGCCGGCGACATCGAATCCGTCTACCTGATGGCGTCGCCGCAGTACAGTTTCCTGTCCTCAAGCGGAGTCAAGGAGATCGCCACCTTCGGGGGCAACGTCTCGAACCTCGTCCCCGACGAGGTAGCGAGGCGCTTGAAGGAAGCGCTCGCCCGCTGACGAACTACGCGCCAGGAGCCCCATGGACGTCCTCGTTCTCATAGACAAGCTGGACGATCTCGTCCACAACGCCAAGGGTGTCCCGATGACGGACCAGGTGCGTGTGGACAAGGAGGAGATCTACGACATCCTGGACCAGATGCGCGCCACGATCCCCGAGGAGATCAAGCAGGCGCGCTGGATCGTCAAAGAACGCCAGGAGATGCTCGCCGAGGCCAAGCGCGAGGCGGAGCGGATCGTCAAGGAGGCGCGCGAGCGCCAGACACAGCTGGTCTCCGAGCAGGAGGTCACCAAGCAGGCCGAGCGCGCCGCCGAGGACATCATCGAGGACGCGCGGGCACGTGAGCGCGAGATCCGGCTCGGCGCCGAGGACTACGCGGACGAGATCCTCAACACGCTCGAGGTCAACTTGTCCAAGTTCATCGCGGCGGTCCAGAGGGGTCGCGAGCGGCTCCAGGGCAAGGACGAGCCGGCAGAGGTTGGCTGAGGAAGGCTAAGTGCCGGCCGCCCCCCCGGACGACCGGCACCGATACAACGCGCAGAAGTTCTGATATTTGCGGTGGCGACCTCAAAGTCGTCCATCCGCGGTCAGGCT
>DASQMT010000197.1:0-12236 GCA_035645355.1 Solirubrobacteraceae bacterium
CGCTCGTGCCGCCGGATCAAGCGCGTGTACCTCTACCACTGGGACGCCGACCCCAAGTTCGTCTGGTGGGATTCGGCGCTGGTCGCTGCCAACGGCCGCGCCCGGCCCGCGCTCGACGTGTTGCGCCGCGAGCTCAACCGCCTGCGCTCGGGTCGCTCGCCGGCGCTGCCGAAGCTGACGAAGTACCCCAAGTGGATGCTGCCGCTGCTCTGAGTCAGCCCGTCTCGGGGAGCTTTAGCTCTAGCGCCCCGGCGCCGCCCAACGGCTGGTCGAGGAAGAAGATCTCCATCGTGATGTCGGGCTCGAGATGGGCCTGGCTGAGGAACGCGACGACGCGCCGGCCGGTGATCGACTCGATCGACTCGCGGTACTGGCGCTCCATCAATCGCTGGAAGTCCTGGCGCATCTCCACTACCCGGCCGGATTCGCCGCTGTTGACGATCGTGCGCTCATGGGCGGTGAAGCCGTTGCGCAGGACGCACACGATGCAGTCGTCCATCACATACGTCTTCGCACGCGAAGGACCGCGGCCGTAGTGCTCGCGCAGTAGCCCCACGATGCGAGTGGAGATCGCGGCGAGCATCTCGCCGACCGATTCGTGGGCCGCTGCTTCACTCACGGGGGGTGGCGGGCATCGTAGGCCTTGCTGACCGCCGATTCAACTGGCTATGCTGGGATTCCCGCTGCGCCGGGCACTCGATGTGACGGGCGCGGTCGGGAATCACAGACGAGACGTTGGCGTGCACCGGGGGCCCGGGACGTGCCAACCGGCTCCGAGGCAGGGTTCCTGCCGAGCGAGGCGCACATGTCTGACGAGCTGCCCAACCAGGATCCGTATCCCGTCCCTGACGCGGACGCGCAGCGACTCTCCGATCTCGACTCCGACTCGGCCGAGGGCGACCAGACGGCGGGCGACCTCGACCAGACGGCCGCCGACTCCGACCAGCAGTCATCCGACCGCGACCAGCTCGCCTCGGATCGCGACCAGGACGCGGCCGACCAGGACCACGCGCGGCGCGACGGCGGCGATGACGCGGATTACCGGCGCGGCACCCTGAACCGGACGCGCGGCACCATGGAGCGCAATGCGGCCTCGCTAGTGCGCTCCGAGACGGCGCGCGCGCGCGACGAGGCGGCGGCGCGCCGCGACCGGATGGCTGCCGAGCGCGACGGAGCGGCGCGCGCGCGCGACGAGCTCCCCGCCGCGCTCGACGCCCAGATCGAGCGCCTGGAGCGCGACAGCCGGCGCTCGGACGGGGGCTCTCCGATCGGCATCCAGATCCTGCTGCGCGCTGCCGGGGACCGCAAGCGCGCAGCCGCCAGCCGAGCCCAGGCGGCGCTGCACCGCGAGGCGGCGGCACGCGACCGCGAGCTGGCCGACGCGGACCGCCGGCAGGCGGCTCGTGACCGCGCCGCAGCCGCGGACGAGTTCGCGCTCGAGGGCGTCGATCCGCTCACCGGCGCGCTGCTGCGGCGCGTCGGCCTCGCGACGATCCAGCGCGAGCTTGATCGGACGCGCCGCACAGGCGAGCGCCTGCTGCTCGCGTTCGTCGACGTCGATGGGCTCAAGGCCGTCAACGACTCTCGCGGCCACGCAGCTGGCGACGAGCTCCTGACCGCCGTCGCCCAGTCGATCATGCGGCACCTGCGCTCCTACGACGTGATCATGCGGCTCGGCGGCGATGAGTTCGTCTGCTCGCTGGCCGCCGAGGACGAGCCGGCGGTGCGCGATCGCTTCGCGCAGATCGCGGCCCATCTCGCAGAGACAGCGAACGGCGCGACTTTCAAGGTGGGCTACGCCGAGCTGCAGGCTGACGACTCGCTCGACGAGCTGATCGGCCGGGCCGACGAGGCGATGCTGGCGGAGCGTAGGGCCACAGCTCGGATGTCGCCGCCGAAGCAGCGCTGATTGCGCACGCAACTAACCCGTGATAGGTTGTGCTCCGGCCACGACACGGGAGCACGACGATGCAGCTCGAAGGGATCCACCACATCACCGCGATCACCGGTGACGCGCCGGCGAACGTCGAGTTCTACGTCGGCGTGCTGGGACTGCGGATGGTCAAGAAGACCGTCAACCAGGACGACCCAACCGTCTACCACCTTTTCTACGCCGACGACGCCGGCTCCCCAGGCGCCGACCTCACGTTCTTCGAGTACCCGGGCGCGCGGCGCGGCGCCGCGGGCGCGGGCATGGTCCACCGGATCGTCTGGCGCGTGGGCGCGCCCGCCGCGATCGACTTCTGGGAGCGGCGGCTGACGGAGCGCGGCGCAGCGGTGCAGCGCTCCGACGGCGGGCTCACGTTCGCCGACCCGGAGGGGCTCGCGCACGAGCTCGTCGTGGCGAACGTCCCGGACGCCCCGCTGGTGGCGGACGCGCCGGACGTACCGCGCGAGCATGCGCTGCAGGGCTTCGACGGCGTGCGCGCCTTCGCGACGGATCCGGGGCAAAGCAGTGCCCTCCTGCGCGAGACGCTCGGCTTCACAGGAGGCGATGACCGGTCCTGGGAGGTGCGCGGCGAGCAGCGCGGCGGGCGCTACGTCTTCGACCCTCCGCCGGCGGCGCACGCGATCCCCGGCGCGGGCACCGTCCACCACGTCGCCTTCGCGACGCGGATGGACGAGCACGAGGCCTGGCAGCAGCGAGTGGCGAGATCCGGCGCACGTCCGACGCCCGTGATCGATCGCTTCTACTTCCGCTCGGTGTACTTTCGCGAGCCCAGCGGCGTGCTCTTCGAGCTGGCGACGATGGGGCCCGGCTTCGGCGCCGACGAGGACCCGGCGCACCTCGGCGAGCGCCTGTCGCTGCCGCCGAAGTTCGAGCGCCTGCGGCCCGAGCTGGAGCGGCGGCTCACGCCGCTGCCGAACCCGCGCGCGCAAGAGGTCACCGTCTGACCGCGTTGGTGTGACATGGGATCGCTCACGGGAGTCCACTTTCCGGAAAGGACCGCACCGTGAAGCGAGCCGTCGCAACGTGCGCTGCCGTGATCGGGCTGATCGGCAGCGGTACATGGAGCATCACCACCGCCGGAGCGCAGGTCGCCGTCCCGACGGTCACGGCTCCGAGCGTCCCCTCCGTGCCGGAGCTCTCTCCCCTGCCTGCGCTGACGCCCGTCCCCAGTGTGACGTTGGTACCGAGCGTGCCCAGCGGCCCGGCACCCTCTGCGCCGGAGGTGGCGGACGCCGTGGGC
Source organism: Solirubrobacteraceae bacterium (assembly GCA_035645355.1). Lineage (GTDB taxonomy): Bacteria > Actinomycetota > Thermoleophilia > Solirubrobacterales > Solirubrobacteraceae > DASQMT01. Next base: position 3,192 of record DASQMT010000197.1, read on the forward strand.
GCTGTCGGGCAGACCCTTCAGGGGGTGACCGGTTCCGCCCCGGTGGTGGGCAGCGGGTCGAGCTCCGGGTCCGGGTCATCAGGTTCAGGTTCAGGGTCGGGAACTGGATCGGGATCGGGGACCGCCGCCTCGCAGGCCGGTTCGGGTGCTGCGGCCTCACGGTCGGGGACGTCCGCGTCGCAGCGATCCGCCGCCTCTACGCGTCGTCAGGGCACCACACCCCCGGAGCGCTCGGCCAGGCGCGCCGACCGCCGCGTGCGCAGAGTGGTGCGCGAGCATGCCGGCTGCCTCGCCCGGCTCTCCGCGCGCCAGCGCGCGGTGCTCGGACTGCGCGCGGGCCTCGGCGACCGGCCGGCGCGGTCGCGCCGCCGGGTGAGCGCCCGGCTCGACTTCTCGGTCGCGCGCGTCGCCAGGATCGAGCGGCGCGGCCTGCGCCGCCTCCGCGCGCTCGGCCGCGAGGGCGGCTGCGGCTCCGCTGGCGCGCCAGGCGCGGCCGCGGCTGCGGACCCGGCCTCCTCGACGGGCGCCTCGGGCGGCGCGGCGATCCTGTCTTCGGGCGTGGCCGGCACGGCTGACACGAGCGGTGCCGGCGGCCAGGGCGAGGAGACCGGGTCGCGATCGGCGGCCGGCGGCACGCGTGACGGCTCCGAGCGCGACGCGGCGCTGGCGCTCGTGCCGTCCGCGCAGGAGCAGGCGAGCGACTGGTCGATCGCCGTCGCCGTGCTCGGCGTGCTGCTGTTCGCGTACGCGCTCCGGCGCGAGTTCGGGCCGAGCGGTCAGAGCCTGGGCCGGGTCAGGCGCTAGCAGCCTGGCGCCCGACGCCGACCTGGGATCATCCAGGGGGTGAGCAGCGCCGTCACCTCCCGCGTGCCGCGCATCAGCGCGGTCCTGCGCGAGCGCGAGAGCGTCACGCCGCTGGAGCTCTTCTTCGACCTCGTCTTCGTCCTCGCGCTGACGCAGTGCACCGCCCTGATGGCCGACACACCCACCTGGGAGGGGCTCGCGAAGGGGTTGCTGGTCCTCGGAGTGCTGTGGTGGTGCTGGGTCGGCTACGCCTGGCTGACCAGCGTCGTGGATCCCGAGGAGGGCGCCGTCCGGCTGGCCATCTTCGCCGCCATGGCGGGCCTGCTCGTCGCAGCGCTCTGCGTCCCCGAGGTCTTCGACGAGACCGGACTGTTGTTCGCGTGCGCGTACGCGGTCGTGCGCGCCGCCCACATCGCGCTGTTCGTCGTCGCCAGCCGCGATGACCCCGGACTGCGCAGGTCGACGACCGGTCTCGGCGTCAGCACGGCGATCGCGGCAGGCGTGCTGATCGCGGCGTCGTTCACGGACGGGACGCTCCAGGGCGGGTTGTGGGCGGTCGCGCTGGTGCTCGACATGGGCGGTCCGCTGCTGGCCGGGGTCGAGGGCTGGAAGCTGCAGCCCGCCCACTTCGCCGAGCGTCACGGTCTGATCCTGATCATCGCGCTCGGCGAGTCGATCGTCGCGATCGGCGTCGGCGCCGAGGCCGCGGTCGACGCCGGCGTCGTCGTCGCGGCGGTGCTCGGCACGATCGTCGCAGCGGCGCTCTGGTGGCTCTACTTCGACGTCGTCGCGCTGGTGGCCGCGCGCCGGCTCAGCAGGGCGGAGCCCGGCAGGGAGCAGAACTCCGTCGCGCGCGACTCCTACTCGCTGCTGCACTTCCCGATGGTCGCCGGCATCGTGCTGCTCGCGCTCGGCATGAAGAAGACCCTCGCGCACGTCGAAGACCCGCTGAAGCTGGTGCCGACGGTCGCGCTGCTTGGCGGCACCGCCGTCTACCTGCTCGCACACGTGGCCTTCCGCTGGCGCAACATCCATACGTTCAACGTGCACCGCTCGTTGACAGCACTGCTGCTCGTCGCGCTCGTGCCGCTCGGCGTCGAGCTGCCGTCGCTGGCGCTGCTCGCGATCCTGGCGGCCGTCCTGGTCGCGCTCGTGACGTACGAGACGCGGCGCTTCGGCGAGCTCCGGGATCGGCTGCGGCATCAGGTCGTCGAGCACTGAGCGAGCGCGCCGGCCCTCCAGACGCGTGGCGACTCCCCGCCCATCGCGCGGTGCGTCCCGACCGGCCTGGCACGATGCCCGCGATGAACCAGGCCCGCAGACCCGTCGAGCGGCTCTCGCGCGCACAGGCCCGGCGGATCGCGCTCGCCGCCCAGGGCTTCGCGGACGCGCTCTCGCCCGGCGCACCCACGGGCTGGGCCGTGCGGCGCCTGTTCGACCGGGTCGGGCTCGTGCAGATCGACTCGGTCAACGTGCTGCAGCGCGCCCACTACCTGCCGCTCTTCAGCCGTGCGGGTCCCTACGACACGAAGCTGCTCGACCGCGGCGCCCACTACGCGCCGCGGCGGCTGTTCGAGTACTGGGGACACGAGGCGTCGCTGCTGCCGGTCGCGCTCCAGCCGGCGCTGCGGTGGCGCATGGAGCGCGCCGCGCATGAGGCCTGGGGCGGCATGCGCCAGATCGGGCAAGACCGGCCCGACCTGGTCGCGCGGGTGCTCGACGAGGTGCGCGCCCGCGGTCCCGTCGCCGCGAGCACGGTGCTCGAGGAGGAGCGGCCGAAGCGGGCCGGCCCGTGGTGGGACTGGAGCGACGTCAAGCGCGCGTTGGAGTGGCTGTTCTGGAGCGGTCAGGTCACCTCGGCGCGGCGGCGTGGCTTCGAGCGCCTCTACGACCTGCCCGAGCGCGTGCTGCCGGCCGAGGTGCTGGCCACGCCGACGCCAGCGGTCGACGATGCGCAGCGCGAGCTCGTGCGCGTAGCGGCGCGCTCGCTCGGGATCGCCGCGGAGCGCGACCTGCGCGACTACTTCCGGCTCCCGCTGGGGGCGGCGCGGGCGCGCGTGTCGGAGCTCGTCGAGGCGGGCGAGCTGTGGCCGGTCGAGGTCGAGGGCTGGCGCATGCCGGGTTACCTGGATCCGGCTGCGCGACTGCCGCGGCGCGTGCAGGCGCGGGCGCTCGTCGGGCCGTTCGACTCGCTGGTCTGGGAGCGCGCGCGCACGGAGCGGCTGTTCGGCTTCCGCTACCGGATCGAGATCTACGTGCCCGCGCCGCAGCGGGTGCACGGCTACTACGTGCTGCCGTTCCTGCTCGGCGACACGCTGGTCGCGCGCGTCGACCTCAAGGCCGACCGCAAGGGCGGCGCGCTGAGGGTGCAGGCGGCGCACGCCGAGCCGGACGCGCCACCGGAGACCGCGGCTGAGCTGCGTGCCGAGCTCGAGTCGATGGCGGCGTGGCTGGGTCTCGAGCGGATCGACGTCGTACGGCGCGGCGACCTCGCGCCCTCGCTCGGAGCGACGGCGGGCGCGCTGGCACTGCGCGCGGCGGCCTGAGCGGTCGGCGACGCTCTAGCCTCGCGAACATGCGTCAAGCACCCGGCGAGTCCGTGCAGAAACTCTGTCCGAGCTGCAGCACGCTCGCCTACACGGCCGAGCGACGCTGCCCCTGGTGCGGCGCCGGCTACCGGCGCCGGCTGTGGCCGGCGCTGCTCGCGCTCGCGCTCGTGCAGACCGCGCTCGTGCTCGGCGGCGTCGCCTACATGCTCGCCGTGTTCGGCGACGAGCTCGACTCGACGCTCGACGCGCGGGTCCTGGATGTGCAGCGCGACCTGGACGATTCGTTCGACGACGTCCGGCGCGCGGTGCGCGAGGAGCTCGACCGGCGCCTGCCGCAGGCGGCTCCCTGAGCTTGCAGCGGCGCAGCGCGCTGGCATAGGCTCGCGCTCTGAAGCCAGACGACCCGAGGAGGCACGAGCTGATGGCAGTTGACGAGGTCCAGGCGCTCAAGCAGCGCCACCATGTGATGTGGGCGACGGGCGACTATGCCTCAGTCGCCGAGCGCGTCGAGGAGGTGGCAGTGGCGATCGTGCAGGCGGCCGCGCCGCTGGAGGGCACCGACCTGCTCGACGTCGCCACCGGCACCGGCAACGCGGCGCTGCTGGCCGCGCAGCAGGGCGCCCTTGTGACTGCGCTGGATCTCACGCCGGAGCTGTTCGACCGTGCGCGCGAGCGGGCCGGCGCGCTCGGTGTCGAGGTCGAGTGGATCGCAGGGGACGCGGAGGAGCTGCCGTTCGCGGACGCCTCCTTCGATCGCGTGCTCTCGAGCATCGGGATCCAGTTCGCACCGCGCCACGAGGTGGTCGCGCGCGAGCTCGTGCGCGTGTTGCGCCCTGGCGGGCGCTTCGTGCTCGGGAACTGGAAGGCCGACGGGATGATCGGGGAGATGTTCAAGCTGCTTGGCCCGGCGCTGCCCAAGCCGCCGGCGTTCGCCTCTCCGCCGCCGCTGTGGGGGGACGAGGCGCACGTGCGCAAGCTTTTCGCCGAGCTGCCGGTGAAGCTCGCGTTTGAAGCGCGCACGGCGCGGGTCGAGTTCGCTTCGGTCGACGAGTACATCCAGTTCTTCAACGACAACTACGGCCCCACGATCAAGGCGCGCGAGCAGCTCGAGCCGGCCGGGAAGTGGGAGCCGCTCGAGGCCGAGCTGCGCGCGCTCGCAGAGCGCTTCTATCGCGGCGGGGTAGTCGAGCAGAGCTACTGGGTGATTACCGGAGACGTGACGAGCTGAAGCGCTCCGACGTCCCGGCGCGCGGGCTGCTGAACGGCCGCCTGGCGGGCTTCGGCACGACGATCTTCACCGAGATGTCGGCGCTGGCCGCTCGCACGGGCGCGATCAACCTCGGCCAGGGCTTCCCCGACACGGACGGCCCGGCCGAGGTGATCGAGGCGGCGGCGGCGGCGATGCGCGCCGGCCACAACCAGTACCCGCCCGGCCCGGGCATCCCCGCGCTGCGCGAGGCGATCGCCGCGCACCAGCGGCGCTTCCACGGGATCGAGCTCGACCCGGACGCCGAGGTCCTGGTCACGACCGGCGCGACCGAGGCGATCGCGGCCGCGCTGCTGGCGCTCTGCGAGCCCGGTGACGAGGTCGTGACGTTCGAGCCCTATTACGACTCCTACGCCGCCTGCATCGCGCTCGCGAGCGCCGAGCGCCGCGTCGTGACCCTGCGACCGCCCGGCTTCGATATCGACCGCGACGCGCTCGCGGCGGCGTTCTCGCCCCGCACTCGGCTGGTGCTCGTCAACTCACCGCACAACCCCACGGGCAGGATCTTCACCCGCGAGGAGCTCGGGCTGATCGCGTCCCACTGCCGCGAGCGCGACCTGCTCGCCGTCAGCGACGAGGTCTACGAGCACCTCGTGTTCGACGGCCGCGAGCACGTCCCGCTCGCGACGCTGCCTGGGATGGCCGAGCGCACGCTGACGATCTCGTCCGCCGGCAAGACGTTCTCGCTGACGGGCTGGAAGATCGGCTGGGCGACGGGTCCGTGCTCGCTCGTCGCAGCCGTCGGGATGGTCAAGCAGTATCTGACGTTCGTCAGCGGCGCGCCGTTCCAGCACGCGATCGCGCATGCGCTCGGGCTCCAGGACGAGTACTTCGAGTCCTTCCGCGCGGGCATGCAGGCAAAGCGCGACCGGCTCTGCGCCGGGCTCGAGGCGGCGGGCTTCGACGTCCTGCGCCCGGCCGGGACCTACTTCGCCGGGATCGACGTCAGCGCGCTCGGCGAGGACGACGGCCACGCGTTCTGCCTCACGCTGCCCGAGCGCGCCGGCGTCGTGGCCGTCCCGATGGTCGTCTTCTACGACGACAAGCAGGCCGGCCGTTCGCTGGTCCGCTTCGCCTTCTGCAAGCGCGACGAGGTGATCGACGAGGCCGCCGCGCGGCTCTCGCGCCTGCAGGGCTAACTCCTACACTGCGAGGCCGTGTCCGGCACCGTCGTGATGAAGTTCGGTGGTACGTCCGTGGCGGATGCCGAGCGGATCAAGCGCGCCGCCGCACGGATCGTGCGCGCCCGCGAGCAGGGCCGCAGCGTCGTCGCGGTTCTGTCCGCGCGCGGCAAGACGACCGACGAGCTGATCGCCTCGGCCGAGGAGGTCTCGGCGACCCCGGACCCGCGCGAGATGGACATGCTGCTCTCGACGGGCGAGCGGATCTCGTGCGCGCTGTGCGCGATGGCGATCAACGACCTCGGGCATCGGGCGATCTCGCTGACGGGCTCGCAGGCGGGGATCGTGACGGACACGTCGCACACGCGGGCACGGATCCTCGACGTGCGCGCGAACCGCATCCGCGAGGCGCTCGAGCAGGACCTGATCGTGCTGGTGGCCGGCTTCCAGGGCGTCTCGACGACCAAGGATGTGACAACCCTGGGACGCGGCGGGTCGGATACGACCGCCGTCGCGCTCGCGGCCGCGATCGGCGCCGAGGTATGCGAGATCTACACCGACGTGGCGGGGGTGTTCTCGGCCGATCCGCGGATCGTCCCCGACGCGCGCAAGCTGCCGATCGTCTCCTTCGAGGAGATGCTCGAGATGTCCGCCTCGGGCGCCGGCGTGCTGCAGCTGCGCTCGGTCGAGTACGCGCGCACCCACGGGGTGCGCATCCACTGCCGCTCCTCGTTCACCGAGGAGCCCGGGACCTACGTGGTCGGAGAAGAGGAGACGATGGAACGCCCCCTGATCACCGCGGTCACGCACTCGACCGACGAGGCGCGCGTGACGCTGCTCGGCGTGCCCGACCACCCGGGCATCGCGGGCCGCATCTTCACGGCGCTCGCCGACGCGAACGTCAACGTCGACATGATCATCCAGAACGAGCCCGAATCGGAGGGCGCGTTGGCCGACATGTCTTTCACCGTGCCGCGCGCAGACGTCCGCCTCGCGCGCTTGGCGCTCGAGCCGATCATCGCGGACGTCGGCATCGCGCGCGTCGCGGAGGATCCGACGATGGGGAAGGTGTCGATCGTCGGCGCGGGCATGAAATCGCATCCCGGTGTGGCGGCCAAGGTCTTCTCGACGCTCGGGCGCGAGGGCATCAACATCGAGATGATCTCGACGTCACCGATCAAGATCTCGTGCGTCGTGCAGGGCGATCAGGTCGCAGCGGCGGTCAAGGCGCTGCACGAGGCCTTCGAGCTGGGCGCCGACGAAATCCGCGTGGAGCATCCATTCGAGCAGGGAGCGCCGACATGAGCTACCGGGTCGCGGTCGTGGGCGCCACGGGCGCCGTGGGCACCGTGATGTTGGGCAAGCTGCGCGAGCGCGGGTTCCCCGCGCGCGAGATCGTCCCGTTCGCCTCCGAGCGCTCGGCCGGGCGGGAGCTCGACGGCTTCGGCACCGTCCAGCCGCTCTCCGACGAGACGATCCAGAACTTCGACATCGCGATCTTCAGCGCCGGCGCGACGACCTCGGGCGAATGGGCGCCGCGCTTCGTCGACGCCGGCTGCGTGGTAGTCGACAACTCCTCGCGCTTCCGCCGCGACGAGGACGTCCCACTGGTCGTGAGCGAGGTCAACCCGCACGCGCTCGAGCACCATTGCGGCCTGATCGCGAACCCGAACTGCTCGACGATGCAGGCGATGGTGGCGCTCAAGCCGATCCTCGACGCGGCCGGCATCGAGCGACTGATCGTCTCGACCTACCAGTGCGTCTCGGGCACCGGTGTCAAGGCCGTGCAGGAGCTCGAGGAGCAGACGCATGCCGTGCTGCACGGCGTCGAGCCGCCCCCGCCCAGCGTCTATCCGCACCCGATCGCGTTCAACGTCCTCGGCGGCGCCGGCAACTTCAAGGACGGCGACGACTACACCGACGAGGAGCGCAAGATGATCTTCGAGACGCGCAAGATCCTCGAGGCGCCCGACATCGGCATCTCGGTGACCTGCGCGCGCGTCCCGGTCATCTCGTCGCACTCCGAGTCCGTCAACGTGCAGACGCGCGACCCGATCGAGCCGGACGCGGTGCGCGAGCTGCTGCGCGGCGCACCCGGGGTGGAGGTCGTGGACGATCCGGCTCGCAACGCGTACCCGACGGCGCTGGCGGGAGCGGGCCGCGACGAGGTCTTCGTCGGCCGCATCCGCCGCGACCCGTCGCACCCACGCGCTCTGAACATGTGGATCGTGAGTGACAACCTGTTGAAGGGCGCCGCCACGAACGCGGTTCAGATCGCCGAGGTGCTGCACGAGCGCGGGCTGGTGCGGGTGCCGGCGCGGCAGGCGGCGTAGGAGAACGCCAAACTGCGCCTTTAAAGGGAGCGGGATCGAGGTCGGCGGCGTGCTCCCGGGCGACTTGACGGACACATCTGGGGGTCAATGCGCCCGGCGCCCGCGGGCGGTCATTTCCCGACACCCGACGCGGTCAGCGGCGCTGGTGTCGAGAAACACCGTCGTGAGCGGTCGTTTCCCGACATCCGATGCGAGAGGCGACGCTGCTGTCGGGAAGTGTCCGCCGAACACGCACCGCACCCTCCCTTTAATGCCGCAGTTGATGTAGACGCCTAGCGTCCCGGCACCACGACCCGGAGCCAGTCCCGCACCGCCGCCCCGACCGCAGCGAGGTCGCCGGTCAGCGAGTGCCCTCCCGGCACCACGACGACCTCACGTCCGGGCGCGGCAGCCGGCATCCCGAACGGGTCGCTCGCGCCCTGCACCACCAACACGGGCACCTGCACCGCGTTGAGCTCCTCCAGGCGGCTCTTCTCAGGCCGCCCGGGCGCATGCACCGGAAACGCGAGGCAGAGGACACCGGCGGCGCCGGTCGCGGCGGCCGTGCGGCAGGCCACCCGCGCTCCCGACGAGCGGCCGCCGACGATCAGCGGCAGCCCGCGCAGCGCGCCGGCGGACAGCGAGGCGACGACAGCTTCCCAGGCAGAGTCCAGCTGTCGCCCAGGCGCAGGCGAGCGGCGCCCGGCCACCTTGTAAGGCTGCTCGACCAGCGCCACGGCGAGCGCATCCGAGCGCGCTACCCGCGCGACCGCGACGAGATCGCGCGCGCTCACCCCGCCGCCCGCCCCGTGCCCGAGCACGAGCAGCCCTCGCGCGTCACCATCCGCGTCAAGGTGCGCCCGCGCCGGCCCGTGTGGCGTGTCGACGTCGAGCAGCTTCACAGCTCGCGACGCGCCAGCTTGAGCAGCGACTCGCCCGTCCGCTGGAGCGGCCCGCGGCGTCGCCAGCGGTCGGGGGTGATGCGCTCGGAG
>DASQMT010000198.1:0-14457 GCA_035645355.1 Solirubrobacteraceae bacterium
AGTAGAGATAGGTGTTGCCGTAGCTGTCCTGCAACTCGACGAACCGGCCGCGCCTGCGTGAGCTGCCGATGCGGGTGATACGACCGTCCTGGACGGCGATCACGGGAGCCCCCTTGCGGCTGAAGATGCGGATCTCGCGCCGAGCACCGTCCGACTCGACGACGTTCGCGACGTTCTTGCCGGGCTCGAACGGCTGTGCGCGCTCCGCCTTGGTCAGCGCGCCGGCGTAGGTGGACCGTGCGGCGACGGGGAAGCGGCCCTGCGTCAAGCCGGTGAGCGAGCCGACGAGGTCGGCCGGCAGACCGCCGATCACACGCGCGCGCATGAGCACCGACTCGACGTACCAGTCGGCGTGGTTGTAGGCGAAGATCGCGCGGTAGAGGTCCTTGTCGGCCCCGGCGGCGCGCAGGTAGCGCGCGGCCGCGAAGATCCCGTCGACGGGGTTGAAGGGATCCTTCTCGCCGTCCCCGTTGGCGTCGACGCCGTACATCGCCCAGGTCGCCGGCATGAACTGCATCCAGCCCAGCGCGCCGGCGGAGGAGACGTTGAGGTTGCGGCCGTAGTCCGTCTCGATCTCGTTGATCGCGGCGAGGATCTCCCAGCGGATGCCGTACTGGATGCCGGCGGCCTGGTAGATCGGGAGCAGGAACGGCGGGATCCGGAACTTGTCGATGAAGAAGTTCGGCACCCCGATCGGAGCCGGTCCGACGGTCGCCAGCGAGTAGCCCGGCACCGACGGGGTCGGAGCGCCGCCGGAGCCCGGGGTGGCAGCGCGGCGGCGGTCACGGCGGCGCTGCTCCAGGTCGTCGTCGTCCTCGGCCGCCGGCTCCTGCTCGTTGCACCCTGGAGGGGAGGTCGAGGCTGAGGGATCGACAACCGTGCCGAGCAGCTCGCCGCCGTCCTCGCACTTGGCGTCGGACCCGCCCTGCGTGCGGTTGGGCGTGCGTCGCTTGCGGTCGCGCGACTCGTCGACGCCTAGGGCCGGCGCGGCGCTCGAGGTCGGGGCAGGGGTGGCGCTCGCAAGGGGCGGCGCCTCGGTCGGAGCCGTGGTCGGCACGGCGGTGGGGACGGCTGCCGGGTCCGTCGCGGCCTCGGCCGGGGCGGGAGTGGCCGGGACCGCCGTTTGCACCGGTGATGCGAATGCCGTGGGCGCGGCCGTCACCGATGCCGCCGGGGAAGCCTGCGGAGGCGCCGTGCCGGCGGTCACGGTCGGGGTCGGCGAAGGTGAGGCCGCTGGATTCCGGGCATCCGCGCCGGCGCCCAGGGCGGCCGCGTAGAGGCTGGCGCAGACCAGGCCGACGGTGACGATGCGGGAGATCATTCGCACCCGTGGTTTCGGCACCCACCGGAGGCGACTTGAGCCGGACAGGCCCTACTCGCGCGAGGGAGGGCAGGATTCGGTGTAGCTAACCTTCATGTCGAGGGTTAGATCACGCGCCTCAGCCGCGGCTGAAGGCGGCGATGATCTCGCGCTGGAAGGCCAGCACGTGCTCGCGCATGATCGCACGCGCCCGCTGAGCATCGCGCTCGGTCAGTGCGCGCACCAGCGCTGCCTGGTCGTGCACGGCGTGGCCGAGGCCGGGCACGCGGTCGAGGACGACGTACCAGATCCGCAGCGAGAGCGAGAAATAGCGCTCCAGCGTGTCGACCAGGTAGGGGTTGCCCGAGGACTCCCAGATGAAGCGGTGGATCCGCTCGTCGAGGCCCATCAGCGCCTCGTGTGCGTCGGCCCGCCCGAGCCGCTCGATCTGCTCGAGCAGCGACGCCGCAAGCTCGAGCGCGGCGTGGTCCATGCGCCGCGCGGCCAGCTCGGCCGCATAGCTCTCGAGCTCGGCGCGGACCTCCGTGATGTGCACGATCTCGGCGGCGTCGACCTCGGTCACGTAGGTGCCGCGGCGCGGCTGGACCGCGACGAAGCTCTCGAGCGCCAGCCGCTTCACGGCCTCGCGCAGCGGCGTGCGCCCGATCCCGAGGTCCGCCATCAGCTCGTCCTCGCGCAGCACGGTGCCAGGGGCGAAGCGCAGCTTGACGATCCGGTCGCGCAGCTCGAGGTAGGCGCGCTCCGCGATCAGAGCGCCCCCGGGAGGCTCGGACGAGGCGACCGCCATCTGCTCAGCCCGCTTCCCGCTCGTGTGCGGGCGCACCGGTCTCGACCGCCTCTGCCAGCAGCGTCGCGACGTCCGCGACGCGCATCTCCGAGCCGGTGCTCTGGACGCCGTCGTCAAGCATCACGGTGCAGAACGGGCACGCCACCGCGAGCGTCTCGGCGCCGGTCGCCGTTGCCTCGCGCACACGCTCCTCGTTGATCGGGCGCGCGTTCTCCTCCATCCACATGTGCGCGCCGCCGGCCCCGCAGCAGAACGTGCGCTTGCCGCTGCGCTCCATCTCGATCGGCTTGCCGACCGCCGCGGCCAGCTCGCGCGGCTGCGCGAGCACGTCGTTGTGACGCGCGAGGTAGCAGGAGTCGTGGTAGGTGATCGTCTGCTCGGTCGCGGTCGGAGTCAGGCGTCCTTCCCGCACCAGCTCCGCGAGCAGCTCGGTGTGGTGGACGACCTCGTAGCGCCCGCCGAAGTCCGGGTACTCGTTGGCGAGCGTGTTGAAGCAGTGCGGACAGCTCGCGACGATCTTGCGCACGCCGGCCTCGTTGAGCGTCTCGACGTTCTGCTCCGCGTAGGCCTGGAACACGTACTCGTTGCCCATCCGCCGCGCCGGGTCTCCGTTGCACGCTTCGCGCGGACCGAGGATCGCGAAGTCGACGCCGGCAGCCTGCAGCAGCTTCGCCGTCGACTGCGCCGAAGTCCGTGCGCGCTCGTCGAACGAGGCCGCGCAGCCGACCCAGTAGAGGACCTCGGGCACCGGGTCGCCGGGCTGCAGCACGCGCACCCCGAGCCCGTCGCTCCAGGCGGCGCGCTCGGCCTGCGGCTTCCCCCACGGGTTCGATTGGCGCTCGACGTCGCGCAGCATCGGCTCGGCCTCGCTCGGGAAGCGCGACTCGACCATCACGAGGTGGCGGCGGAGGTCCAGGATGTGATCGACGTGCTCGATGTTCACCGGGCACTCGCGCACGCAGGCGCCGCAGGTCACGCAGTCCCAGGCCATCTCCTCGAGATCGTCGCTCGCGGCGACCAGCGGACCGTCGTAGGTCTCGCCGCTCGCGCGCGCGGCAAGCGCCAGCGGACCCTGAGTGAACAGGTGGTCGCGCACGCCCATGATCAGCAGCTTGGGTGACAGCGTCTTGCCGGTCGCCCAGGCCGGGCAGACCTCCTGGCAGCGCCCGCACTCCGTGCAGGACATCGAGTCGACCATCTGCTTCCAGGTCAGGTCCTCGACCGTCCCGATGCCGAAGCGCATCTCCTCCTCGGGCAGGTCCTCGTCGAAGCGCAGCGGCTCGAGCCGGCCGCGCGCGCGCGTGCGCCCGAAGTAGACGTTGATCGCGGCGGTGAAGATGTGCAGGTGCTTCGAGCGCGGCAGGTAGGCCAGGAAGCCGAGGATCAGCAGCACGTGCGCCCAGACGAGCACGCGCTCGAGCGCCTCGGTCGCCTCACCGTCGCCGAACATCCCCGAGAGCACGTTCGCGACCGGTGACCAGCCCGCCCCGTACTCGTTGAGCCCGAGCGCGATCCGCGCCGCGTGCCAGAGCAGCAGCGTGACGACGATGCCCGTGATCCAGGCCAGGATCAGGTCCGCCTCGCCGAGGTGGCTGCCCTCGAAGCGCCGCGGGCGCACGACCTTGCGGATCCACAGCGCGATCCCGACCCCGACGAGCACGAGCACGGCGAAGACGTCGACCAGCAGCGCGAACCAGCCCTGCTCCCCAAGCCACGGGAGCGTCGAGTCGCGGTCGACGATCCCGATCATCGCGATCACGATCGTCGGGAAGAGGGCGAGGAAGCCCCAGAAGATGAACGCGTGCATGAGCCCGGGCACGAGTCGCTGGAACAGCTTGCGCTGGCCGAGCACGACCGTCGCCTCCTGGCGCAGGCGTTCCGGGACCGCGTCCGAGCGGTCGATGCCCGACGGCTTGCCCATCCGCACGAGCCGCACCAGCAGCAGCGCGCGCTGGGCGAAGACGCCGCCGGCGAGCGCCAGCACGGCTAGCAAGGCGACCGCGCTGAGCACGCCGCCCGACATCAGCGGGCCGGCTCCCGCGGCCGCGCGAGCCGGCCGTGCGTCACGACGCCTCGCGCACCCGGCGCAGCTCGGCGGTGATCGCAGGGACGATCTCGCCGACGTCGCCGACGACGGCGTAGTCGGCGTTCGCGAGGATCGGCGCGTCGGGGTCGGCGTTGATCGCGAGGATCCGCTTCGCGCCCTTGCAGCCGGCCATGTGCTGCGTCGCGCCGCTGATGCCGCAGGGGATGTAGAGGTCGGGGGAGATCTTGGTGCCCGTCTGCCCGACCTGGTCGGTGTGCGGCCGCCAGCCGGCGCTCGTGACGGCGCGCGAGCAGCCGACCACGCCGCCGAGCAGGCCCGCCAGCTCCTCGAGCATGCCGAAGCCCTCCGCGGAGCCGACGCCGCGGCCGCCCGAGACGACGATCGGCGCCTCTGCAAGCGACAAGCCACCCGTCGAGGTGTCGACGCGCTCCGAGACCTGCACGACGAGATCCTCGGGGCGCAGTTCAGGCCCGAACGTCTCGATCGCGGTCTCGCCTGCCGGCGCAGGCTCCATCGCGAGCGCGTGGGGGGCGACGGTGAGCAGCTTCAGCGCGCCGTGCAGACGCGCCTCCTCGAGCAGGCTGCCGCCCCAGCGCACACGCGTCACCCCGGCGGGGTCCCCAGGTGTGGCGGCGACACAATTGGCCGCGAGCGCCGCGCCGGTCATGACCGCGGCGTGCGCGAGGATCTCGTTGCCGCGATCGCTGCCGGCGGCGACGACCGCGGCCGGCCCGATCCGCCCGGCCAGCTCCGCGACCGCGCGCGCCCAAGCCTGGGGCGCGTAGCCGCCGTCGAGCTCGGCGACATGGACCGTCGCGACGCCGTACTCGCCGAGTGCGGGCGCGGCCTCCGCGGCTCCCGGACCGGCCATCACGGCCTGGACGGGCTCGCCGTCCGCGAAGCCACGTGCCAGCGTTAGTGCCTGCAGCGAGAGCGCGTCCGGTGCCCCGTCGGCGTGCTCGACGAACGTGAGCACCATCACGCGACCCCCAGCTTCTTGAACAGCTCGACCACGGCGGGCGCGGCGCCCGCGCCCTCGCCGAGAACCTCGGCCTGTCGCCCGCGACCTGGCGGCACGGTCAGTCGCACCAGCTCGAGCCGCGGCTCGCTCCGCGCGGGCTCGCTGCTCTCGACCGGCTTGCGGCGCGCGCGCAGCTTCGCCGGCACGGACGGGTAGCGCGGCAGGTTGAGGCCCTCGAGCACGGTGACGACCGCGGGCAGCGGCACGTCGTAGACGTCGCGCCCGCCGCCGAGCTCCTGCTCGCAGCGCACGCGCCCGTCGTGCATCGTGATGCCCTTGACCCCAGTGACGCAGGGCCGGCCGAGCGCGTGCGCGACTCGGATGCCGACCTGGTAGTTGCCGTTGTCCGCCGACTCGTTGCCGAACATGATCAGGTCGGGGTCGTGGCCCGCGGCCCGCTCGGCCTCGATCGCCGCCACGAGCGCCGCCGCTGTGGACTCGGGATCCCAGTCGGAGCCGTCCGTGACGAGGTGGACGGCCCGGTCGATCCCGATCGCAAGCGTGTCGCGCAGCTGCTCCTCCGCCTCGGCGGGCCCGAGCGTCAGCACGGTCGTCGAGCCGCCGTGCCGCTCGGCGATGCGGACGGCCTCCTCGACGCCGCACTCCTCGTGCGGGCTGATCGTGAAGCCGAGGTGGCGGGTCTCGATCGCGCGCTCGTCGGGGGTGAGGACGATCTTGCCGCCGGTGATCGGCACGCGCTTGACGCAGACGAGGACGTTCATGAGCGGATGCGGCTGTTCTCGGGGTCAAAGATCGGGGTCGAGCCGGCCACCGCGACGGTCACGGGGTAGCGCTCGTTCATGTACTCGACTGCGAGCTGCTCGCCC
This sequence comes from Solirubrobacteraceae bacterium, assembly GCA_035645355.1. GTDB lineage: Bacteria > Actinomycetota > Thermoleophilia > Solirubrobacterales > Solirubrobacteraceae > DASQMT01. Next base: position 6,004 of record DASQMT010000198.1, read on the forward strand.
TCGCGCGCGTGCTCGGGCGGCAGATAGGCCATCAGCAGGTGCTTGCCAACCGATGGGCCGGCGCCGGCGCTCGTGACGAACGAGCGGCGGCCCTTGGCATCGACGAGCGGGGCGCCGTCGGGCGTGACGATCGGCTCTCGGCCGAGCATGTAGCGCTCGACGCCGGACGCCGACTTGTGATCATCGACGGTCAGCGTGCACATGATCGCGGCCGGGTCGGACCCGCGCTGCCGCACGTGCGCCTCCTTGCCGACGAAGTCCTCGTCCTTGACCTTGCCCCAGGCCATGCCGGCCTCGACGACGTCGTACTCGCTGTCGAGCTCGAAGCCGAACGCGCGGTAGCCCTTCTCGAGTCGTCCGGTCGTGCCGTAGACGCCGATCCCGGCCGGGATCAGACCGTGCGGCCGGCCCTCCTCCCAGACCGCGTCCCAGAGATGCGCGCCCTGCTCGATCGGCACGTACAGCTCCCAGCCGAGGTCGCCGACGTAGGAGATTCGAGACGCCAGCACGCGCAGCCCGGCGGCTTCGATCTCGCGGCAGCGCGCGAACGGGAAGCCCTCGTGCGAGATGTCGTCGCTGGTGAGGCCCGACAGGATGTCGCGCGCGCGCGGGCCCCAGAGGCCGAGGGTGCACCACGCGGAGGTGAGGTCGTGCACCTGCGCGCTGCCGTCCTCGGGCAGGTGGTCGGCGAACCACTTCAGGTCGGCCATCCCGTGCGCGCCACCCGTGACGACACGGAACGTCTCGTGGTCGAGCCGCATGATCGTGAGGTCGGAGCGGAAACCGCCGCGCGGGGTGAGCACCGGCGTATAGATCACGCGCCCGACCGGGACGTCGCACTGGCGCATCGCCACCTTCTGGACGGTCGCCAGCGCGCCCGGCCCGGTGACGTCGAAGATGCAGAACGCGGTCAGGTCGAAGATCGCCGCGCGGTCGCGCATCGCGAGGTGCTCCGCGTTGATGATCGGCGACCACCAGCGCGCGTCCCACTCCGCCTCGCGCGGCTTCACGCGGCCGTCGTAGTCGGCCAGCAGCCGCTCGTTCGAGGCATACCAGTGCGGGCGTTCCCAGCCGGCGGCCTCGAAGAAGACGGCGTCGAGCTCGCGCTCGCGCGCGTGGAACGGGGACAGCCGGATCCCGCGCGAGGACTCCCACTGCTCACCCGGGTGGACGATCCCGTAGGTCTTGTTGAAGCCTTCCGCGGCGCGCGCGCGGACGTGCGCGACGGTCTTCTGGCACGGGTAGAAGCGCGCGATGTCGGATGCCTGCAGGTCGATCTCCGGCTCGCCATGGGTCATCCACTCCGCGACGCCGCGCGCGACGCCCGGCCCTTCCTTGACCCAGACCGCGGCCGCGGACCAGAGGCCGCGCACCTCGGGCGTCTCGCCGAGCAGTGGCAGCCCGTCAGGGGTCAGTGAGAGCAGCCCGTTGATCGCGTACTTCACGCCGACCGACTCGTCGCCGACGATCTCGGGCATCAGCTCGAGCGCGTGCTCCATCTGCTGCACGAAGTCGTCCTCCGTGAACGGCATCTCGGTCGGCGAGAGCGCGGACTCCTCGATCGAGGGGATCTCGGCCGGGTCGTGCAGGATCGGGCGGTGGGCGTAGGAGCCGACCTCGAGCCCGCGGCCGTCCTGGCGCTCGTACATATTCGTGTCCATGTCACGCACAATCGGGTACTCGATCGCGGCCTTGGCATTCTCGAAGCGCGGCACCGGGCCGATGTCGATCATCTGATGCACGGCCGGGGTCAGCGGGATCGAAGCGCCCGCCATGCGCGCCAGCAGCGGGCTCCAGACGCCCGCGGCGATCACGACCGTGTCGGTCTCGATGTCGCCGTCTGTCGTGCTCACGCTCGTCACGCGCCCGCGCTCGGTGCCGATCGCGGTCACCTCGACGTTCGCGACGACGGTCAGCGCGCCGGCCTGCTGGGCCTCCTCGCGCATCAGCGTGCCCATCCGGAGCGAGTCGACGACGGAGACACCGGGCGAGTAGAAGCCGCCTACGATCACGGACTCGTCGATGTAGGGCACCAGCTCCTTGATCTCGGCCGGCGTCAGGAGCGAGACGGGCTCGACGCCCCATGACTTGGCCGACGCCATCCGCCGGCGCAGCTCCTCCATCCGCTCCTCCGTGCGCGCGACCTCGATGCCGCCGCACTCGGTGAGCACGCCGAAGTCCTTGTACTGGCGCACGCTGTCCAGCGTCAGCGCCGTCATCTCGCGCGAGTGGTCGACCGGGTAGATGAAGTTCGACGCGTGGCCGGTGGAGCCGCCCGGGTTGGGCAGCGGGCCCTTGTCGAGCTGCACGATGTCGGTCCAGCCGAGCCTTGCGAGGTGGCACGCCAGGCCGTTTCCTACGATCCCGGCTCCGATGACGACGACGCGTGCGCTGCCGGGAACGGGGCTCATCGAGCAAGATATATCAGACGCTTACCTGCTGTGGAAGCCTCGAGATCCGGTGCTCTACGGTCAGGGCTTGCAGTCGCCTGATCGCGGCGTTCAGCCTCCCGCGTGCACTGATATATCTCCGAGGTGAGTCCGCCCGAGAACGTGTTGCCATACTCGAGGCCTGTCGCCGAACGCGTTGCGTGTGCTGTCCGGGACGCTCTTCTTCCCCCGTGGAGGCTCTGCGTTCGTCACGCGAGCCCTCGCCCGGGGCCTCGCCGACCGCGGCTGCGACGTCACGCTGCTGGCGGGCTCGCGCCACGACCTGGCCGAGCTGGGCGACGCGCGCAGGTTCTACGCGGGCATCGACGTGCGCGAGGTCGACTTCACGGCAGCGCTCGCCGCCCCGGACCCGGTCGCGTTCGAAGCTCCCCCGGGCGGCGCCCCGCTCCAGCCGTCCTTCGAGAGCCGGCCCGGAGCGCCGGACCGCAGCTTCGCGTCGCTCGACGACACCGCCTACGAGCGCCAGGTGACGGCCTGGGCGCGTGAGCTGCGGGCCGCGGACGCCGCCGCCGCGGACGTGCTGCACCTGCATCACCTCACTCCGCTCAACGCGGCGGCCGAGCTCGCGGCGCCGCGCGTCCCCGTCGTCGGCCACTTGCACGGCACGGAGCTGCTGATGCTCGAGGCGCTCGAGCGCGACCCGTCGGTCTGGGAGCACGGTCGCGCGTGGGCTCAGCGGATGCGCGCGTGGGCGGAGCGCTGCGCGCAGCTCGTCGCCGCCCCCGGCAACCGCGACCGCGCGATGGCGCTGCTGGGACTTCCGGCCGAGCGCTTCGTGGTGCTGCCCAACGGCTTCGACCCGCTCACGTTCCGGCTGCTGGACGTGGAGCGCGCCGCGGTCTGGCGGCGCGTGCTCGTGGACGAGCCGCGCGGCTGGCGCCCCGGTGAGCCCGCCGGCAGCGTGCGCTACGGCGACGACGTGCTCGAGACGCTCGGCAGGGGGCCAGTGATGCTCTACGTCGGGCGCTTCACCGAGGTCAAGCGCCTGCCGCTGCTGCTGGAGGCATTCGCCGACGCGCGGGAGCGGCTCGCCTCGCCGGCCTCGCTGATCCTCGTCGGCGGTCATCCCGGGGAGTGGGAGGGGGAGCACCCGGCGGAGGCGATCGACCGCCTCGGCCTGGAAGCGGTGATGCTCGCAGGTTGGTACGACCAGGCCGAGTTGCCGGAGCTGCTGGCCGCGGCCGATGTGCTGGTGCTGCCATCGGAGCGCGAGAGCTTCGGCCAGGTGATCGTCGAGGCGATGGCCTGCGGCGTCCCCGCGATCGCGGCGGCGTCGCACGGCCCGGCCGAGATCATCGAGGACGGCGAGACGGGCTGGCTCTTCGGTGTGAACGACCGTGCCGCACTCGCGGCGGCGATCGTCGAGGGGCTCGACCGGCCGGACGAGCGGGCGCGGCGGGCGCGGCTCGCCGAGCGCGCCGCGCTCGAGCGCTTCGCGTGGCCGGCCATCGCCGGTGAGCTCGAGCAGGTCTTGCTCGACGCAATGCTGCGCCCCGCGCGGCCCCGAGCCGCGACCCGCACGGCCGCCGACTGACGCTCCGCGCGACCAGGCGGGCGCGGGAAGGCGACCTCCTGCGGTGCGGCTATTCCCGCTCGACCACCAACTCCATCAGCAGCGCGTCGTGCCAGCCGCGGCCGTCGCTGTCGCGCTCGGCGAGGCGCATCACGCCGACCGGGCGGAAGCCGGCCTTGGCGTAGCAGGCGATCGCGGCGGCGTTGTCGGCTGCGGGGTCGATCGTGAGCCGGTGATGGCCGCGCTCGACGAGCAGGTGGTCGACGATCAGCTGAACTGCCTCGGCTCCGACTCCCAGGCCCTGATGGCCGGGAGCGACGAAGATGTCGATCCACGCGTGGCGGTACTTCGGCTCGGTCTCCTCGCCGAACTGGATCATGCCCGCGATCTCGCCCTCGTGATGGATCGTGTAGCGCGTCGCCTCGGGCTCGTCGTGAAGCGGGAAGCCGGGCTCGAGCTCGTCCCAGCGCTCGGCGATGCGCGGATCCGCGCGGATCGCGCGCAGCGCCTCGGCGTCAGCGGGCGCGAGCGGCGTCAACCGCACGCGGCTACCCTCGAGCGCCGTCATGGCCCGCGCCGTCGGCGTAGTGCGTGTCGAGCACGCGGATGGGGCCCGGCGTTCAGCCGACGGGCGTGGAGAGCACCGCGCGCAACGCGCGCGTCACCGAGGGGTGCAGCTCCCAGCCGCCGTCGCCGATCAGGCCCTCGATGTCCGCGACGATCCCCGCCTCGCGCGCGGCGACATGGACCGCGCACCCGGAAGCGGCCAGCCGGTCCCATTCACGCGCGAGCCGCACGAGCGCGAACGTCTCATGGCGGCGCAGGTAGGTGAGGTCGAACACGAGGTCGAGGCACTCGTCCTGCTGCATGACCGCGCGGATCGCGTCGTCGACGAATGGCAGCTCGAAGTGGCGCAGCTCGGAGCCGAGGTTGACGACGCAGGTGCGTTCGCCCAGGCGGCGGACGCTGGGCTCGACGACGGTGACGGCATTGAACGGGTCCGGGAGGTGGGCGGTCATGATCCTCCCCCGGTGCCCCTCGTCCCCTGCGGCCTAACCTCGGGTTGTAATACCCTCGCCGCTGTGAGAGACCGTGCAGCGGCGGTTGCGATCATCGCGCTGGCATTCGTGCCGCCCGCCCGCGCAGCCGCCGCTGACGTGTCGCTCACGGTCGCGCCCGCAGCCGGGGTGCGCCTCGGGGATCCGACGGCGATGAGCGGGCGCGTGACCGAGGCCGGAGCGCCGCTGGCCAGGCGCCTCGTCGTGCTCGAGGGACGGCCGCACCCGTTCGACCGCGCCTGGCAGCCCGAGGCTGTTATGGGCACGGACGGCGACGGGCGCTTCAGCTTCTCTTCGCGGTTCGACCGCAACCACCAGCTGCGCGCGCGGCTGGTCGGTGTCGCGCCGGAGCCCGACGCGCTGAGCCCGTGGCGCCACGCCTACGTCCTGCCGGCGTTCAGGCTCGCCTTCGAGCAGAGTGGCGGGCGGATGCTGCGCCTGCGACAGACCTACACCGTGCCGCGCGACGTTCGGCTGTCGGCGCCGACGCGCTTCTACGTCGGGCCCTGTCGGCCTGACGCGCGGGGGGAGTGCGCAGGCACGCGCGCGCGATTGCGCGCCGTGGCGAAGACTCGCCGGGTACGGCCGGGCCGCTACCGCGCGCGGGCGCAGCTGCAGCTGCCACGCTCGTTCCACGGCCGTTTCCGCTACGTGAGCTGCTTCGTCTACTCGCCCGGCTCGGGGATGGGCGATCCCGGCCAGCGTTGTCCCGGGCGCTTCGCCCGCCTGCGCTGAGCCGCCCCGGACGTCTCCGGCGGCTCGTGCTTGTGCCGCGGCGGGCGCGGTAGGGTCAAGATATGGCCACCGAAGCGACCGTGCCGACCACCCACCGACGGCTCCAGCAATGGGTCGACGAGGCGGTGGAGCTATGCGGGCCGGACTCGGTGCACTGGTGCGACGGCTCGGCGCAAGAGTACGACCGGCTGTGCCGCGAGCTCGTCGAGGCCGGCACGTTCGAGCGGCTCTCGGACGCCAAGCGTCCGAACTCCTACCTCGCGCTGTCGGATCCCAGCGACGTCGCGCGCGTCGAGGACCGAACGTTCATCTGCTCGCAGTCCGAGGATGACGCCGGGCCCACGAACAACTGGCGCGACCCGGCCGCGATGCGCGCGCTGCTGGAGGAGCGGTTCAGTGGCTGCATGCAGGGCCGCACGCTCTATGTCGTCCCGTTCTCGATGGGCCCGCTGGGCTCGCCGATCTCGGAGATCGGCGTGCAGCTGACCGACTCGGCCTACGTCGCGGTCTCGATGCGGATCATGACCCGCATGGGGCAGGCCGCGCTGGATCAGCTCGGCGACGATGGCGACTTCGTCCCATGCATGCACAGCATGGGCGCGCCGCTCGCTCCGGGCGAGGTCAGCGGGCCGTGGCCCTGCAACGAGGAGAAGTACATCGTCCACTTCCCCGAGACGCGCGAGATCTGGTCCTACGGCTCAGGCTACGGCGGCAACGCGCTGCTCGGCAAGAAGTGCTTCGCGTTGCGGATCGCGTCGGTGATGGCGCGCGACGAGGGCTGGATGGCCGAGCACATGCTGATCCTGAAGCTGACCTCGCCCGAGGGCGCCGTCAAGCACGTCGCGGGCGCGTTCCCGAGCGCCTGCGGTAAGACCAACCTGGCGATGCTGATCCCGTCGATCGAGGGCTGGAAGGTCGAGACGGTCGGTGACGACATCGCCTGGATGAAGTTCGGGGAGGACGGGCGTCTGTACGCGATCAACCCCGAGGCCGGTTTCTTCGGCGTTGCGCCCGGGACGGGGGAGCGCACCAATCCGAACGCGATGGCGACGATCCGCGCGAACTCGCTCTTCACGAACTGCGCCCGAACCGACGACGGCGACGTTTGGTGGGAGGGGATGACGGAGACGCCTCCGGCGCACGCGATCGACTGGCACGGCGAGGACTGGACACCGCACTCCGGCACGCCGGCCGCGCACCCGAACGCTCGCTTCACCACGCCGGCCGCCCAGGACCCGGCGATCGCGCCGGAGTGGGAGGACCCGCAGGGCGTGCCGATCGATGCGATGCTGCTCGGCGGCCGGCGTTCGAGCGTCCTGCCGCTCGTGCACGAGGCGTTCGACTGGGAGCACGGCGTCTTCCTCGGCTCGATCATGGGCTCCGAGACGACGGCCGCGATCGCGGGCGATGTCGGCAAGCTGCGCCGCGACCCGTTCGCGATGCTGGCGTTCTGCGGCTATCACATGGCCGACTACTTCGCGCACTGGCTCGGGCTCGGACGGCGCGAGGGGCTGGTCCTGCCGCGCATCTTCTATGTCAACTGGTTCCTCAAGGACCCGAGCGACGGGCGCTTCCTGTGGCCGGGCTTCGGCGAGAACGCACGCGTGCTCGAATGGGTCTTCCGCCGCTGCGACGGAGCGGTCGAGGCGCAGGACACGCCGATCGGGCGCGTGCCGACGGCGGGCGCGCTGAACACCGACGGGCTGTCGCTGAGCGCGGACGACCTCGCCGAGCTGCTGCGCGTCGATCCGGCCGAGTGGCTGCGGGAGATCGGTCCGATACGCGAGTTCTACGCCTCGCTCGGCGAGAAGCTGCCGGGCGAGCTGGCGGCGCAGCTCGACGCGCTCGAGGAGCGTCTGAATCGCGCGCAGTCCTGACGTCGCGGTAGTCGGCGGCGGCATCATCGGGCTGGCCGCCGCCGACGCCCTGGCGCGTCGTGGCGCCGGGGTAGTGGTGCTCGAGCGCGGCCGGCCGGGCGATGGTCAGTCAGCGGGCGCCGCGCGCGGCTTTCGCCACCTGCACGCCACCGCGGACCAGATCGCCGCGGCGGTCCGCGCGCGGGCGCTCTGGGACGCCTGGTCGGAGCGCGCCGGCGAGCCGCTGCTCGAGGAGAAGGGAGCGCTGCGACTCGGCGGCGACGTGGTCGCGGATGCGCGGCGCCTGCGCGCAGCGGGCGTTCCCGCGGAGGTGCTGGAGCGCGCGGGCGAGCACATGCCGGCGCTCGCGCCCGACGCCGGGCCGCTGCTCTGGGACCCGCGCGGCGGCGCCATCCGCGCGCGGCGGGCCGTCGACTGGCTGTGCGGCGAGCTCGGCGACCGCGTGCGGCGCGCCGCGGCCCTGGCCGCGGCGCCGGGCCGGCTCGAGACCGACGGCGGGCCGCTCACCTGCGGGCAGGTCGTGCTCTGCGCCGGCGCCGGCACCGAGCGCCTCTGGCCACACGTCGCGATGCGGCGCACCGTCCACCTGCGCGTGACGTTCGCATGCACGTCGCCGGCGGGCGCGTGGGCAGATCGCAGCGGGCGCTTCGGCGCGCTCACCTACGGCGTCGGCGACGGCCCGGGCCGTTTCGCGCTCGGCCTGGCCGAGCTCGAGGGCCAGCCGTCCGCGCTTGACCCGCGCGCCGAGTGGGTGCCCGGCGGTATCGACCTGAGAGCGGTGCGCGAGCGCCTGCGCGCCTATGCCACGACAGCGTTTCCGG
>DASQMT010000199.1:0-4926 GCA_035645355.1 Solirubrobacteraceae bacterium
GCTCGAGCCCGGCGAGGACGACGTCGCGCTCGCCGAGCGGGCGCAGCATGCGGGCGTGAAGGTGTTCGCCGGTCGGCCGTGGTTCCCGGCCGAGCCCTCCGGGCCGCACCTGCGCCTCAGCTTCGCCGCGGAGCCGCCCGAGCGCCTGGCGGAGGGCGTCCGCCGGCTCGCCGCGCTGCGCTGAGCCGAGGGCGAGCGCTCAGCCGCCCGGCCGGCGCATGCAAGAGTCCGGGCCGCAGGGCGTACAAGTCGAATGCTCGTCGAGCACTGAACTGAGGACCCGTCGATGCGCAAGCTCCAGAGCCAGGGTGTGCACCACATCACGATCGTCGGCGCCGGGAGGCAGACCTCGATCGACTTCTGGGAGGGGCTGCTCGGCATGCCGTTCGTGTTCGACCAGCCGAACCTCGACAACGCGTCGGAGAGCCATCTCTACTTCGACCCGGGTGACGGACGGCTGATCACCGTCTTCACCGACGAGCGCCGCGAGGCTGATCCGGCCCGGACGCCGACCGACCCCGGCTGCGTGCACCACCTTGCGTTCTCGCTCTCGCAGGCGAGCTTCGACCAGGCGGTCGAGCGGCTCGACGAGCGCGGCATCAGCCACAGCGGCGTCAAGGACCGCGGCTTCATGGACTCGATCTACTTCGAGGACCCGCTCGGCCTGCTGATCGAGCTCGCCTCCTACCGCTTCGAGCCGCCGCCCGGCTTCGCGCACGCCGACGTGCTGCTCGAGGCGCACAGGCTCAGGGTCGAGCGCGGCGACTACAACATCGCCCAGGTCCACCTCGCGGACGCGATCGAGGCGCTCGTCACGCGCTCACGGGGCTCGCTCTCGGAGGACCGGTCGGCGAAGGATCCCTACCGGTAGGACGAGCGGCGGGCGCCGGCGTTGACCGCAGAGCTTCGCGGTCGCGCCGAGTCGGCGCGGATCACGGCCGGCGTGCTTCGCGTTGACCTTCAGGACTCGGGTGGCCCTGCGATATATGTTCGCCGGGAGGTGATCGAGCCAGGCACCTACCGGCTCGGACCGGACAACGCGACCCTCTGCGTGCACACGAAGCGGGGCGGCGCCGCGGCGAAGGCCGGCCACGACCTCGTGATCCACGTCACCGCCTGGCAGGGGACGCTCGAGCTCGGCGCGGATCCGGCGACGACGTCCGTCGCGCTCACCGCCGACGCCACCTCACTGCGCGTCCACCAGGGCACGGGTGGGATGCAGGCGCTCGGCGACCAGGAGAAGTCGAGCATCCACCGGACGATCGACGACGCCGTACTCAAGCGCCGGGAGATCGCCTTCCGCTCGACGGCCGTGCGGGGCGCTGCCGGAACGGGAGTGCTGGCCGTGGAAGGCGAGCTGACGCTCGCCGGCAGATGTCAGCCGATCGCATTCGACATCGCGATCGGCGATGACGGACGCGTCAACGCGACCGCCCTCGTCACGCAGACACGCTGGGGCGTGAAGCCCTACTCCGCTCTGTTCGGCGCGCTCAAGGTGCTCGACGACGTCGAGGTCGCGCTCGACGGGCAGCTTCCGGCTCGCTCGCGCTAGCGGCCCGCGCGTCGCGGCCGCCCTCGACTCCGGTGTCCCAGCGCGTGCGGGCTACGATCCGGTGCGTGCATGCTGCACGTACACCGTGCTGAACGCGCCGACGCGCTGATCGATGCGCTCCGGGCGCTCCTGAGCGATCCGCTGCCGGACCCGTTCGCGGCCGAGGTCGTCGCGGTTCCGACGCGCGGGATGGAGCGCTGGCTTGCGCAGCGCATGTCATCCCGTCTCGGCGCATCGACGGGGCGCTCGGACGGCATCTGCGCGAACGTCGGCTTTCCGTCGCCGCGGCGGCTGGTCGGGGACGCGGTCGCGAGCGCGTCCGGGATCGACGCCGACGGCGATCCATGGCTGCCCGAGCGGCTGGTCTGGCCGCTCCTCGAGCTGGTCGACGAGAGCCTCGGCGAGCCCTGGCTGCGCGCGCTGGCCGTGCACCTCGGCGCCGGCGAGGGCGCGGGCGACCCGACACGCGGAGGGCGGCGGTTCAGCACCGTCCGGCAGCTCGCCGACCTGTTCGACCGCTACGCGCTGCACCGGCCCGAGATGCTGCTCGCGTGGGCGGGCGGCGCGGACACGGACGGGCGTGACCTGCCGCTCCCGCCAGACGGCGCCTGGCAGGCGGAGCTGTGGCGGCGCCTGCGCGAGCGGATCCCGGCGCCCGACCTGGCCGAGCGGGTCGGCGCGGCATGCGCCCGGCTGCGGGAGGAACCGGGGCTTGCGGCGCTGCCCGAGCGCATCTCGCTGTTCGGCCTGACGCGCTACCCGGCGAGCCAGCTCGACGTGCTGCGCGCGCTCGCGGCAGCGCGCGACGTGCATCTGTTCCTGCTGCACCCCTCGCCGGCGCTGTGGACGGCCGTCGCCCGCGCGACGGCCGCGAGGCCGCCGGTCGCGCGCCGCCGGGCGGACCCGACGGCAGCGCTCGCCGTCAACCGCCTGTTGGCCTCCTGGGGCCAGGACGCGCGCGAGCTGCAACTGGTGATCTCGGCCGTCGGCGATCACGCCGACCATCAGCACACCGTCGAGCAGCGCGCGGACTCGCTGCTGAGGCTGGTACAGGCCGACGTGCGCGCGGATCGCGCGCCGCCGGGCGAGCCGCTGCCGGGCGAGCCGGACCGCCGCCCCGTGCTCGACCCCGGTGACCGCAGCCTGCAGGTCCATGCCTGCCACGGCCGGGCGCGGCAGGTCGAGGTGGTGCGCGACGCGATCCTTCACCTGCTGACCGACGATCCGGCACTCGAGCCGCGCGACGTGATCGTGATGTGCCCCGACATCGAGACGTTCGCGCCGCTGATCGGCGCGACCTTCGGCGCCGGCGACGTGCTCGACCAGGACGGCGAGCTCGACGCGCTGCCGGCCGGCGCGGGGCCGACGGACCTGCGGGTCAGGCTTGCCGACCGCGCGCTGCGCCAGACGAACCCCGTCCTCGGTGTGGTCGCCCAGGTGATCGACCTCGCCGACGAGCGGCTGACCGCCTCCCAGGTGCTCGACCTCGCGGACCGCGAGCCGGTCCGGCGGCGCTTCCGCTTCGACGACGACGACCTCGCGCGGATGCAGGAGTGGGTCGCGGCGACCGGGATCCGCTGGGGGCTGGACGCGGCGCACCGGGCGCCCTTCAAGCTCGACTCGCTGTCGGCCGGCACCTGGCGCGCGGGCCTGGACCGGGTCCTGGTCGGTGTCGCGATGACCGAGGAGGATCCTCAGCTCTTCGCCGGCGTGCTGCCGCTCGACGACGTCGAGAGCGGGGCGATCGACCTGGCGGGCCGTTTCGCGGAGCTGATCGACCGGCTGCAGCGCTCGCTGGACGCGCTCGGCGCCGCCCAGACCGTCGACTCCTGGGTCGCCGCGATCGCCTCCGCCGCCGACGCGCTGACGGCCACGGGCCGGCGCGACCGCTGGCAGCGCGCCGAGCTGCAGCGGCTGCTCGACGACGTGCTGAGCGAGGGCGCGGCCAGCTCGACGAAGCTCGCACCGGCGGAGCTGCGCGCGCTGCTCGCCGATCGCCTCAAGGGCCGTCCGACGCGCGCGAACTTCCGCACGGGCCACCTGACGATCTGCACGCTGGTGCCGATGCGCTCGGTTCCGCACCGCGTCGTCTGCCTGCTCGGGCTCGACGACGGCGTGTTCCCGCGCCGGTCGCCGCGCGATGGCGACGACCTGCTGCTCGACGACCCGCGCCCCGGCGACCGCGACTCGCGCACCGAGGACCGCCAGATGCTGCTCGACGCGCTGCTGGCGGCTACCGACCGGCTGATCGTCACCTACACCGGCAAGGACGAGCGCACGAACATGCCGCGACCGCCGGCGGTGCCCGTGGGCGAGCTGCTCGACGTCGTCGACCGCACGGTTCGCGGGCCCGACTCCGGCGCGGCCCGGACGCGCGTCGTCGTGCACCACCCGCTACAGCCTTTCGACCCGCGCAACTTCACCCCCGGCGAGCTGATCGAGCAGCGCCCGTGGGGCTTCGAACGGGTCACGCTCGCCGGCGCCGTCGCGCTGGCAGGCGAGCGCACGCCGCCCGGCGCGTTCCTGGACGGGCCGCTGCCGGCTGCGCCTGCCGGCATCGTCGAGCTGCAGGACCTCGTGCGCTTCGTCGAGCGCCCGGTGCGGGCGTTCCTGCAGCAGCGGCTCGGGATCCGCGTCGCGGACTACTCCGACGAGATCGAGGATTCGCTGCCCGTCGAGCTGGACGCGCTCGCCGTCTGGGGGGTCGGCCAGCGGATGCTGGATTCGTGCCTGGCCGGGACCGGGATCGACGCCGCGGTGGCCGCCGAGCTCGCGCGCGGCACCCTGCCGCCGGGCCGGCTCGCGCAGCCGGTGATCGCACGTGTGCGGCCGCTCGTCGAGACGATCGCGGAGCACGCGCGCGGCCTGCTCGCGCCCGGCGCCGACCCGGGCTCGGTCGACGTCAAGCTGCTGCTGCCGGACGGCCGCGCGCTCAGCGGCACGGTCGCCGGAGTCTGCGGGGAGCTGCTGCGCAGCGTCACCTTCTCGCGCGTGAACCCCCGCCACCGGCTGGCGATGTGGGTGCGGTGGCTCGCGCTGAGCGCGGCCTATCCCGAGCGTCCCTACCGGGCCGTGACGGTGGGGCGCGCGCGGCAGGGCGCGGCGCGCGACGCGCGCGTCACGATCGCAGAGCTCGCGCCGCTGGCCACCGACGCCGCGACTCGCGGCCGGCTCGCGCTCGCTCACCTGACCGCGCTGCTCGAGCTCTATGACCGCGGCATGCGCGAGCCGCTCCCGCTCACGGGCCTGGCGTCCGCCGCGTACGCGCATGCGGCCGCGCAGGGCCGCGACGCCGAGGCGGCCGGCCGCAAGGCCTGGGAGTCGTCCTGGGACTACGACCGGGAGGACAAGGAGCTCGAGCATCAGCTGGTGCT
>DASQMT010000200.1:0-1658 GCA_035645355.1 Solirubrobacteraceae bacterium
CCGAGGGCAACGAGCGCATCGCGATCGCGCGGGTGAGCGAGGCGGTCGCGCCGCTGCAGGTGCCGGCCGATCGCCTCGACCGCCTCAAGACCGCGGTCGGCGAGGCGACGATGAACGCGATGGAGCACGGCAGCCAGTACCGCGCCGACCGGCCGGTCAGCGTGCGCGTGCTCACCAGCGGCGGCGCCGTGCGCGTCCAGATCACCGACCTCGGTGGTGCTCCATCCGAGCGCGAGCGCGAGGTTCCGGACCTGGAGGCCAAGCTCGAAGGCCTCCAGCGCCCGCGCGGCTGGGGACTGTTCCTGATCGAGAACATGGTCGACGAGATGCGCGAGACGAGCGAGGGCGGGCGTCACACGCTCGAGCTCGCCCTGCGCCTGGAGGGAGGCGACGATGACGACGAGTGAGAGCCCGGCGGTGCGCCGGCGCGACGGCGTGGCGGTGATCGACCTCGCCGGCGACGTCAACCGCGGCGCCGAGCAGTCGCTCGAGGCGGCCTGGGCGCAGGCGACGGCCGAGCGGCCTGACGCCGTCGTCCTGAACTTCGAGGGCGCGGGCTACATCAACTCGACCGGCATCGCGCTGATCGTCGGCCTGCTGGCGCGCGCGCGCGCCGCCGAGCTCGAGGTGCGCGCCTACGGCCTCACACCCCACTACCGCGAGATCTTCGAGATCACCCGGCTGGCCGATTTCGTGGCGATCAACCCGGACGAGGACAGCGCCGTGCGCGGCGCGGAAGGGAGCAACGATGGCTGAGGCGACTGCGACGTTCGAGGTGCGCCGTAACGGGCCCGCGAGCATCATCGACATCCGCGGTGACGTCACCGCCGGCTCCGAGGCGGTCCTGATGAGCGCCTATGAGGAGACCGGCGACGCCCGCGCGATCGTCCTCAACTTCAGCGACCTGGCGTACATGAACAGTGGTGGGATCGGCCTGCTGGTGACGCTGCTGGTGCGCGCCAACCGGCATTCGCAGCGGCTGCTGGCCTTCGGCCTCTCCGATCACTACCGCCAGATCTTCGAGCTGACGCGCCTCGACGAGGCGGTCGGCATCCACGACACCGAGTCCGACGCGCTCGCCGCGGCGGGCGCCGCATAGGAGAGCCACCATGAGCGACGTCAACGAGCAGGTCGCTGCGCGCGACGCCACCAACTGGGCCAAGAAGGTCTCGACGCTCAACGTGTCCGAGGTGCCCGAGGGCGCGATCAACATCAACGTCGAGGGCAAGCGCCTGGCCGGCCCGATCCAGGGCTTCGGCAAGATGTGGCAGAAGACCTACCAGGTGCGGCTGCCGCGCGAGCGCGTGTCCGCGACCGAGCTGATCGCGACCTGGAAGCAGCGCTTCCCCGAGTTCTGGCCCGATGGCAACGCCTTCTACGGCCCGCTCACCGGCATCGCGCCCGGGGAGGTCGCGCTGTTGAACATGACGCTGCCGGGCAAGATGAAGCTGTCGACGGGCGTCATGGTGCTCTATGCCGACGAGGAGTCGTTCACGCTGATGACTCCGCAGGGCCATATGTTCGCGGGCTGGATCACGTTCAGCGCGACCGAGCGCGACGGCGAGACCGTCGCGCAAGCGCAGGTGCTGATGCGCGCGTCGGACCCGATCTTCGAGCTCGGGTTGACGCTGGGCGGTCATCGGCAGGAGGACCGCTTC
>DASQMT010000201.1:0-5284 GCA_035645355.1 Solirubrobacteraceae bacterium
AGCTGACGCTCGCGTCGGCGTCGCCACAGCGGCGTGCGATCCTCGCCGGCGCGGGCTTCGACTTCACGGTCGCGCCGGCCGGCGTCGCCGAGCTGGCGGAGGGCGAGCCGCGCGCGGTGGCGGCCGAGAACGCGCGCCGCAAGGCGCTCGCGATCCCGGGCGAGCTCGTCCTGGGCGCCGACACGCTGGTGACGGTCGACGGAGCGATCCTGGGAAAGCCGCGCGACGCGGAGCAGGCGGCGCAGTACGTCGGCCGGCTCGCCGGCCGCACGCACACGGTCGTGGGCGGGATCGCGCTCGCGAGCGGCGGCGCGATCGTCGCCCAGGCGGTCGAGGAGACCGCGGTGACGTTCCGTGCGCTCGACGCGGCCGAGGTCGCCGCCTACGTCGCGCTCGACGAGTGGCGCGGGCGCGCCGGCGGCTACGCGATCCAGGGCCGTGGGGCACTGCTCGTGCGGCGCATCGCGGGCGATTACCTCAACGTCGTCGGGCTGCCGCTCGCACGTTTGCTCGACGTGATTCCGCACCGCAATTTGCAGCAGATTTTGGAATCCGGCGCTCCGCTAGGCTCCTGACCTCTCCCCATGGGATTCTTCTCCTACCTGACCGGCTTCGGCGGCCGCGACATGGCCGTCGACCTCGGCACGGCGAATACGCTCGTCTACGTGCGCGGGCGCGGCATCGTGCTCTCCGAGCCGTCGGTCGTCGCGATCGACTCGCGCACCGGCGAGGTGCACGCGGTCGGGATCGAGGCCAAGCGCATGCTCGGCCGCACACCCGGGACGATCTCCGCGATCCGGCCGCTCAAGGACGGCGTGATCGCCGACTTCGACGTCACGGAGGAGATGCTGCGCCACTTCATCCAGAAGGTGCACCAGAACCGCTGGGCGCACCCGCGCGTGGTCGTCTGCGTGCCGTCGGGCGTCACCGGTGTGGAGAAGCGCGCGGTCGAGGAGGCCTGCCTGTCGGCCGGCGCGCGCCAGGCCTACCTGATCGAGGAGCCGATGGCGGCGGCGATCGGGGCCGGTCTGCCGGTGGGCGAGCCGACCGGCAACATGGTCGTCGACATCGGCGGCGGCACCTCCGAGGTGGCCGTCATCTCGCTCGGCGGGATCGTCGTCTCGCAGTCGATCCGCGTCGGCGGCGACGAGCTCGACGAGGCGATCATCAACTACGTCAAGAAGGAGTACAAGCTCCTGATCGGCCAGCAGACGGCCGAGGAGGTCAAGCTCGAGATCGGCTCGGCCTACCCGCTCGAGGAGGAGGTGCAGGCCGAGATCCGTGGCCGCGACCTCGTCTCCGGGCTGCCCAAGACGGTCGTGCTCACCTCCGAGGAGGTCCGCGCCGCGCTCGAGGAGCCGCTCGTGCAGATCATCGACGCGATCAAGGAGACGCTCGACCGCACGCCGCCGGAGCTGGCATCGGACATCATGGACCGCGGCATCATGCTGGCCGGCGGCGGCTCGCTGCTGCAGGGGCTCGACGAGCGCCTGCGCGACGAGACGCAGATGCCGGCGCACCGCGCCGAGTCGCCGCTGACCTGCGTCGCCGTCGGCTCGGGCCGCTCGCTGGAGGAGTTCGAGGCGATCCACCGCTCGAACCGCAACCACCGGAATCATCGCCGCACGCGGCGCTGAGCCCGCGTGACCGCTGCCGTGGCGCGCGGTAGCCTCTTGCGCATGAGCTTCGCCCGCGAGGCGAACCGCTCGGACCTCGCGTTCGCCCTCGGCGACGTCACGCTTGGAGCTTCCCGGAATGTATGACAGACAGGTGCGACGTCGGCGCGCGGTCCTGCTCGCGCTGGTCGCCTGCTGCCTGGTGCTGCTGACTGCCTACTTCGGCGAGTCCTCCGGCGGCCCGCTGAAGTCGGTCCAGACCGGGACGATGGAGGTCGTGGCACCGGTGCAGGAGGGCGCCAACCGTGCGCTCAAGCCGGTCCGGGACCTGTTCGGCTGGTTCGGCGACACGTTCGACGCCAAGGACGAGCGCGACAAGCTCGAGGCCGAGCGCGACAGGCTGCGCGCCGAGGTCGCACGACTGCAGGTGGCAGCGGACGAGAATGCGGAGCTGCGCGACATCGTCGACTACGCGCGCAGCAGCGGGCTGGACGCGTACGAGCCGCAGACGGCGCGTGTCTACAGCCGCTCGCCATCCTCCTGGTACCAGACGATCGAGATCAACAAGGGCTCGAGCGACGGTCTCGCCGTCAACCAGCCCGTGATCAACGGCAAGGGCCTTGTCGGCAAGGTCAAGGCGGTCTCGGACGGCAACGCGGTCGTGATGCTGCTGAGCGACTCGCAGTTCGGCGTCAGCGCGCTCGCCGCAGCGTCCGGGCAGCCCGGCGCGATCCTGCCTGTCGCCGGCTCGCCCGGCGACCTGCTGTTCGACCTCGTGCCAGAGGCCAAGGAGGTGCGCACCGGCGACACGATCGTCACCGCCGGCACGGTCTCGGCGCGCCTGCCGTCGCCGTTCCCGCAGGGCATCCCGATCGGTCGCGTCAAGCGCATCGACGGCGAGGGCGAGCTCGACCGGACGATCCACGTGACCCCGTTCGCCGACCTGCGCGACCTCGACTTCGTGCAGGTGCTGACCGAGCCGTCGGCCGACCTGCGCGCCTCGGCCCCGTGACCTGGAACGCCGCCAGCATCGGCCGGCTCTTCGCGATCGGCATCGTCGGGGGGATCCTCCAGCTGACGACGATCTCGCAGGTCGCGATCTTCGGCGTCCCGGCCGACCTCTCGCCGCTGCTCGTCGCCGCCGTCGGGCTGCTGTGCGGCTCGATCGCCGGCGCGGGCTTCGGCTTCGGATTGGGCCTGTTCATGGACACGCTGCTGGCGCAGACGCTCGGTCTGAGCTCGCTCGTGCTGCTCGCCGCCGGCTATGGGGCGGGCCGGTTGCGCGAGCTGCGCGACCCTGCCCACGCGCTGGTCCCGGTCGCAGTAGGAGCGGCGGCGACGGCTGTGGCCGTGATCGGCTTCGCCGTGCTGCAGTTCCTGCTCGGTGTCGACGCGCCGGTCTCGCTGCTGCTCGTGCGCCAGACCCTGATGACGATCGTGCTCAACACGCTGCTTGCGATGCCCGTCTACCTCGCCTGCCGGCGGCTGCTCGCGCCCTACCTGCCCGACGACCCGCGCCGCCGCCGCCGGCGCGCGTACACGACCGGCGGCCTGAGCCCGCTCAGCCGGGCGTAGGCCTGATGCCGTCGCCGATCGACGATCGCCGCCCGCCGATCACGCCGCAGCTCGCGGTGCGCGTGGCCGTGCTCGGCGGCTTCGCGTTCGTGCTGTTCGCGGTGATCTTCTTCCGGCTCTGGTTTCTCCAGGTGCTGACCGGCGACGACTACGTCGTCCAGGCGCGCGAGAACCGCATCCGCAAGGTCAAGATCGAGGCGCCGCGCGGCAACATCGTGGACCGCGACGGGCGGACGCTCGTCAAGACCCGCGCGGCGCCGGTGGTCCAGATCCTGCCCAACTCGGTGCCGGAGGCCGAGCTCGAGGCGGCGGAGGGCTACCGCAAGCAGCTCGCCCTGTCGGAGGGCCGGCGGCTGGCGGCGGCGCGCGACCTGCGCGAGCTCGAGCGCCGCCTGCGCTCCGACGGGCGCGCCTCGACGCGCGCGGAGCGCTCCGAGCGCCGCGACCTGCGTAGCCGCGCCCGGCGCGCCGACAGGGTCGCGATCACACCGACGCCACCGGGCGAGTCCGCGGCGCGGACGCTGTACAAGCGGCTCGGCAAGGTGATCGGGCTCGCGCCGGGGACGATCCATCGGCGCGTCGTCCAGGGCATCGCCGACCAGCCCTCGGCCAACGTGACGATCAAGACCGACGTCTCCGCGGCGGCCTTCAACTTCCTGCTCGAGCACCGCGAGGACTTCCCCGGGGTGGTGGTCGAGAAGAAGTACCTGCGCCATTACCCGTACAAGACGCTCGGCGCGCAGCTGTTCGGCACGCTGCGCGAGATCTCGCCCGACGAGCTGGAGAGCAAGCGCTACCGCGGCGTCAACCCGGGCACGCGGATCGGCAAGGACGGGATCGAGGAGAGCTACGACAAGTACTTGCGCGGGACGGACGGCTTCACGCGCGTGATCGTCAACTCGTTCGGCAACCGCGACGACACGCGGCGCACGACTCGCACCGAGCCGATCCAGGGCCGCCAGCTGCGGCTGACGCTCGACCTCGGGCTCCAGCGGGCCGCGCAGAACGCCGTCGCGCGCGGGATCCAGGCCGCGCAGTTCAACGGCAACCCGGCGGACGCCGGCGCCTTCGTGGCGATGGACCCGCGCGACGGCGAGGTGCTGGCGCTCGGCTCCTACCCGAGCTTCGACGCGAACCTGTTCGCCAAGCCGATCGACCAGGAGACCTACGAGCGGCTCAACAGCGAGGAGAACGGCGCGCCGCTGTTCAACCGCGCGATCGCCGCCGGCTACCCGACGGGATCCACGTTCAAGCCGATCACCGCGCTGGCTGCGGTCGACAGCGGCATCATCACCCCGAGCACGCCGCTCAACGACCCCGGCGTCTTCCGTTACGGTGGGCGCGAGTTCAAGAACGCGCGCGACGCCCGCTTCGGAACGCTCGCGCTGCCGCGCGCGCTGCAGGTCTCCTCCGACGTGTTCTTCTACCAGCTCGGCGCGGCCGCCAACGAGCGCGGCGCGATCATCCAGCAGTGGGCGCGCAGGCTGAGCTTCGGCGAGCCGACGGGCATCGACCTGCCGGGCGAGTACGGCGGCCTCGTGCCGGATGCGAAATGGCGCAACACCGAGTACGAGGAGTACGTCCGCTGCGCCAAGAAGGCGAAGGTGCCGACCGCTACCACCGAGGCGCTGTACGCCTGCGGCGGCATCGAGCGCGGCTGGAGCGGCGGCGACAACGTCAACTTGTCGGTCGGCCAGGGCGACCTCCAGGCGACGCCGCTGCAGCTCGCCACCGCCTACGCTGCGATCGCCAACGGCGGCAAGGTCATCACGCCGCATCTCGGCCAGCAGGTCGAGGACGGCGCGGGTCGCCAGCTCGAGGAGATCCGCAAGCCCGTCAAGCGGCGGGTCGAGATCGAGCCGGCCACGCTCGAGGCGATCCGGTCCGGCCTGCGCGCCGCAGCGGGCGAGAACGGAGGCACCTCGGCGGACGTCTTCGCCGGCTTCCCTTACACGGTCTACGGCAAGACGGGCACCGCGGAGCGCGCGCCCAACCCGGACCAGTCCTGGTACGCCGCCTACGTCGACGACCCGGTCAAGCCGATCGTCGTCGTGGTGACGGTCGAGAAGGGCGGCTTCGGCGCCGAGGTCGCC
>DASQMT010000202.1:0-6248 GCA_035645355.1 Solirubrobacteraceae bacterium
TCGCGCCGGCGCGCGCGCTCACGCTGCGGCGGGTGGCGACCGAGGTCGCCTGCGGGCGCGTCGACCTGCTCGCCGGCGACCCGCTGCCCGGCTGGCGCCGGTTGCGCGCGATCCCCGGCGTCGGGCCCTGGACGCTCGAGATGCTCGCGCTCCATGGCCAGGGCCACTACGACCGCGTGCCGGCCGGGGACCTGAATTACATCAAGCTCGTCGGCCGGATCACCACCGGCAACCCGCGCGCACGCGCGGACGAGCCTGAGGTGCGTGGCTTCTTCGAGCGCTTCGGCGAGTGGAAGGGGTTCGCGGGCGAGTACCTGCGCGCCGCGGCCGTCCGCAACCTGCTGCCGCTCAGTCCTGCGAGAGCCTGCCCGGGTCGAGTCCCTCGCCGGCCAGGAACTCGTTCGTCAGCGCCTGCTCCGCGGCCTGCCGCCGTGTGATCAGCCCCTGCTCGAGCATCCAGTCGGCGTAGCGCTGCCACTCGGCCGGCTCCTGGTAGCCGAACGGACGCTCCTGGTCGGCCGGGAAGAAGACCGGCAGCGTCGCCTGCACGACCGCCTCCTGGAGCCCGCGCTCGAGTCCCTTGTCGGCCTCCAGCAGTCCCGCGAGGCCGGCCGCCGGATCGGCCTTCAGGTCCGCGTGACCGCGCGCCGTCGCCTGGATGAAGCGGCGCACGCGGGCACCGAACCGCTCGTCGAGATCGCGCCGGCGCACGACGAAGATCAGCTCGGGATAGGTCGGCACCCCGAGCCGCTCGACACGCTGGATCACCGGATCGCGGCCACGGCGCCGCAGATCTGTGCCCTCGTAGTTCCAGAACGCGCCGAGCGTCGCGTCGACCTTCCCGGACAGCATCGCCGGGACGAGGTTGAAGCCGACGTTGGTCTCCGTGACCGACTCCGGATCCACGCCGGCGGTCTGAAGAATGGTCTTGAGATAGGCGGACTGGTAGGGGATCCCGGCCGTGCCCACGCGCTTGCCGCGCAGGTCCCGCGGGGTGCGCACGCCGGCCTTGCCGACCGACATCAGCGAGGTCAGCGGCTTCTGCACGAGCGCGCCGACGGAGACCAGCTCGGCGCCCTTGTCGCGCGCGAGCAGCAGCTCGGGCGCGTAGGAGATCGCGATGTCCGTGCGGCCGGCGAGCAGCAGCTTGAGCGGCGCGGACGGATCGGGCGGCGGGGTGATCGCGACGTCGAGGCCGGCCTCCTCGTACGCGCCCGACGCCCGGGCGGCGAAGATCCCCGCGTGGTCGGCGTTCGGGAAGTAATCGAGCATCAGGCGCAGCGGCTCGGCCGGGGCGCCCGCGGCGCCGGCGCCGGGCTCGGCCTTCTCGCCGCATGCAATTAGCAGCAACGCGCAGCCGAGCAGGGACAAGATGCGACTCATGGCCGGCCTCGAGTTCCGGCGGGCACCCAGTCGACGACGTGTCGCTCCAGCAGCGCGCAGGCGCCGTAGAGGGCGATCGCGAGCAGGAACAGCAGCAGCGTGGCCGCGAACGCGCGCGCGCTCTCGAGCTGCCCGTTGGCGGTCAGCAGAGCGTGCCCGAGCCCGCGCTCGGCGCCCGCCCACTCCGCGAAGACAGCGCCGATCACCGCGACCGCGGCGGCGACCTTGAGACCGGTGAACGCGGCCGGGAGGGCGGCCGGCGCCTCGACCAGCCGCAGCGCCTGCCAGCGGCCGGCCTGCAGCGAGCGCAGCAGCTTGCGGGCGTCGGGATCGGCCGCGCGCAGGCCGTCGTAGAGGTTGATCGTGATCGGGAAGAAGCAGACGAGCGCCACTAGCAGCAGCTTGGGCGCGAGCCCGAAACCGAGCACGAGGATCACGAGCGGCGCGATCACCGGGACCGGCACGGCCTGCGACCCGATCACGAGCGGCCGCAGCGCCCGCCGCAGGGCGGGGGAGAGGTGCATCGCGACCGCCAGCGCGGCGCCGGCGACGATCGCCGCGGCGAGCCCGAGCAAGACCTCGTAGGTCGTCGTCCAGAGGTCCGGCGCGAGCAGCGCGCGGTCCTCCCACAGTGCTTCCAAGATCTGGGTGGGCGCCGGCAGCAGCAGCGGGTCGACCCCGCCTAGGCGGACGAGCGCCTCCCAGCCGCCGAGCAGCGCGAGCAGCCCGATCGCGGCCGTCACGCCTCCGTCTCCCCGAGCGATCGCAATGCGTGCTCGCGCAGCTCGACCACCGCGCGGTCGCCGCGGGCGCGCGGGCGCGGCAGCTCGACGTCCAGGATCTCGATGATCCGGCCGGGACGCGCAGAGAGCAGCACGACGCGGTCGGCGAGCAGCACGGCTTCCTCGACATCGTGCGTGACCAGCAGCACCGTCCGCGGCTCGCGCGCCAGGGCGCCTGCGAGCCAGCGCTGCATCTGCAGCCGGGTCAGGGCATCGAGCGCGCCGAAGGGCTCGTCGAGGCAGAGGACCGGCCGGCCCGCGAGCAGCGTGCGCAGGAACGCGACTCGCTGGCGCATGCCGCCCGACAGCGCCGCCGGCCGCGCACGCTCGAAGCCCTCGAGTCCGAAGGCGGCGAAGTGCTCGCGGGCGGCCGCACGTGCCGCCGCCCGCGACGCCCCCGCCACGCGCAGTGCCAGGCCGGCGTTGTCGACCGCGCTCAGCCACGGCAGCAGCGCGTCGCGCTGCGGCATCAGCGCCGCCGGGTCCGCGCGGACGCGCCCCGCGGCCGGCTCGATCAGGCCGCAGACGAGCTCGAGCAGCGTCGACTTGCCGCAGCCGCTCGGGCCGACGACCGCGACGATCTCTCCACGCGCGACGCTCAGCGTCACGCCGCGTAACGCAGCGACCGCACCGTACGCGGCGTCGACGCCCTCGAGCTCGACGCCGGCTGCACCCACCTCGCGTGCTCCCGTCAGCGGAGCCTCGGCTTCGATCTGCATCGCTCCCTCCGCGGGCATTACCCCACAGGTTCGGACGGTCAGCGCCGGGTTCCTGGGCGCTTTCTCAGCCGCCTTCCGGCAGCCCCCGCGTTTTCAAGCCGGGAACAGCGTACTAGGGTCGTTTTCGAGCCGTGTCGTCCCCGGTGGGCAGGTGGTGACGGGCACGACCGCGATGTCACCCGCAGAAACGACCCTCGGTTCTCGCTCTACGTTTCAACAGATGAAGGCTCCACATCACCCTGATGAACTTGCGGACAAGCGGCGGCGAGTCGCCGACCTGCGGGACGCCGCATCGGATTCCCGTGACGATGCCGCTGACGAGAACGACCGAAAGCACGACGCGCTCGATCGCTTGTCGGATGAACTCGATCGACGCGACCTCCTGGCCCTGCGCAAGACGCGCAGGAGCATTCGCGAACAGGACCAGCGCTAGCGGGTCACCGGTCGCGTACGACGAACCCGCCGGACGCGAGCTCCGCCCGGGCGATGAGCGTCTCGTCCGTCGCCGGGAACGTGGTCGAACCGTTCCGCCGGACGAAGACGCCCACGTCGCCCCGCGCAACCCGGACGACCCCATCCGAGCGGCGGTCCGTCTCGACATAGCCGAGAGCCACCAGCCGGCGGATCGTCATCACCTGGTCGCAGGTCAGCTGAGTCGTCACCCGCGGAGCTTTGCACTCCAGCGAGCATTTGACCTTGAACTGGACGAATGGACGGACCGCGGAAAGCGCGGCCCGGTCCCTGCCTCAGCTGGGCTCAGATGACGAAGACGATTACGAGGATGACGACGATGACAAGCGCGGCGACGGCGATTGTGCGGGTGTCCACAGGTCAGTCCTCCGAGGTGCGATCAGGGGTGATTGCCTTCGTCAGATGACGAAGATGACCAGTACGAGGATGACGGCGATGACGAGTGCGGCGATGGCGATCGTGCGGGTATCCATGGGTTCCTCCGAACCTTGGGGTCTGCTGACCCCTACCCGTTCGCCGCCGGTCTCAGCGGTCCTGCCCGCTCAGGCGTGCCGCGGGCGGGTGAGGGCCTTCACGAAGTCCTCGAGCTGGGGCGTCGTCCAGCATTCGTGCAGCTCGCAGAACGGGGCGTAGGCGCGCACGACCGAGTCGCCGTAGTTCCAGTAGAGCTGCGGCTCGGGGTTGAGCCAGAAGGTGCGGCCCGCGCGCGCGGCGATGCGGGCGAAGACGTCGGCGCGCGGGTCGCGGCCGTTCGTGCGCGCGTCGCCGAGCACGATCACGGTGGCCCGCGGGTGCAGATCGTCCTCGACCAGCCCGAGGAACTCGTGCCAGACGCGCCCGTAGTCCGTGTAGCCCGAGACGTCAGCGACGCCCGCGTCGCGCGCGATCGCCTCCGACACCGCCCGGAAGTTGCGCTCGCGCGCGAAGACGTCGGTCACCTCGGAGATGCGCTCGACGAACACGAACGAGCGCATGCGCCGGAACGAGTCGTGCAGCGCGTGCAGGACCGACAGGAAGAAGACCGACGCGCTGGTGACGCTCGTCGACACGTCGCACAGCACATAGAGCTCCGGCCGGCGCGGACGTTGGGGGCGGTACTTGAGCACGACGGGCACGCCGCCGGTCTGGAGCGAGGCGCGCATCGTGCGGCGCACGTCCACGTGCGCGTGCGCGCGGCGGCCGCGCGCCTCGCGCCCTTGGGTGGCGAGCCGGCGCTTGAGCTGGGCCACGACGCGGTGCACGGCGGCGAGATCCTGCAGCGGGCCCGACGGCAGCGCCCGGTCGAGCTCGTTGAGCGGCCGCGCCGGCGGCAGCTGCTGGGTGCGCTCGATCGCCGCGCGCTCGAGCTCGCGCCGCAGCTGCTGCTCGAAGCGACGGATCTGCTCCCGGCTGAGTGGCTCGCCGCCATCCTCGCGCGGCTGCGGGTCACTGCGCAGGTCGAGCGCGCGGCGGATGCGCTGGACGTCGACGCCGAGCACGCCGGAGCCCTCGCCCCGGCGACCGTACGCGGCGATCGCCAGCCGTGCGAGATCGCGCATCGCGCTCTCGTCGCCGTCGCGGATCGCCTGGATCGCACGCTCCCGCAGGTTGTCGAGGTCGATCCGATAGCCGGCCGTGGCGGCCGGGTCACCCTGCTCGCGCACGCCGCGCGCAACCGCCTGCTCCTCCGCCGCGCGAAAGAAGAAGCGCTCGAACACGAGCCCGAACACGCGTCGGTCATCGGGCGACTTGGCGAGCGTCACCGCGAGCGCTTCGCGGAATGCGGGCCGGTCGGTCCAGGCGACCTCGTCGAGCGCCGCGAACGCGTCCAGCAGCTCCGAGGTGCCCACCGCCAGCCCCTCGGACCGCAGCGCCTCCGCGAAGTCGACGATCCGGGCCGGCAGGCTCACGCCGCTCGCGGCGCCAGGCCGAGGCGCACCCCGGCGCGCTCGGAGACGACGTCGAGATCGCTCCGGTGCTTGACGATGATCGACATCGTCGAGCGGAACACGTCCTCGTCGATCTCGTCCGCGCCCAGCAGCAGCAGCGCGCGCGCCCAGTCGATCGACTCGGCGATCGAGGGCGGCTTCTTGAGGTCGAGCGCGCGCACCTGCGCGATCACCTCGACCAGCTTCGAGGCGACCGCCTCAGGCAGCTCGGGCGAGTGCAGGCGCACGATCGCCAGCTCGTGCTCCGGGGACGGGTAGTCGAGCCACAGGTAGAGGCAGCGGCGCTTGAGCGCCTCGGTCAGCTCGCGCGAGTTGTTCGAGGTCAGGAGCACCACGGGATGGGTGCGCGCCTCGATCCGCCCCAGCTCGGGGATCGAGATTTGGAAGTCCGACAGCAGCTCGAGCAGCATCGCCTCGAACTCCTGGTCCGTCTTGTCGATCTCGTCGATCAGCAGCACGACCGGCTCCTCGGACGCGATCGCGGTCATCAGCGGGCGTGCGAGCAGGAACTCCTCGCCGAAGATGTCGTCCTGGACGGCGTCCCAGCCGGTACCTGCGGCCTCCGCCTGGATCCGCAGCAGCTGCTTACGGTAGTTCCACTCGTACAGCGACTTGGCCTCGTCGAGCCCCTCGTAGCACTGCAGCCGCACCAGCGTGCGGCCGAGGTAGGCGGCGAGCGCCTTCGCCAGCTCGGTCTTGCCGACCCCGGCCGGGCCCTCGACCAGCACCGGCTTGCCGAGCCGGACGGCCAGGAACGCGACCAGCGCGGTCGACGCGCCCGGCAGGTAGCCGGCCGAGCGCAGGCCGGCGTCGACGTCGGCGATCGAGAGAGGCGCGTCGATGCGCGCGGTCGAGGCCATGGCCGGATCCATTCTGACGGAGTGATCAGCGCCGCGGCCGAGGCGGCTCGGGAGGCTCGCCGTCCCACCCCGGGCGCTCGCGCAGCACCTCGGTGACCGCCGTCG
>DASQMT010000203.1:0-5675 GCA_035645355.1 Solirubrobacteraceae bacterium
GCGTCGAGCGGCCGACGATCCGGTCGCGGCCGACCGCGGCGCGGGCATCGCGCGAGTCGCCGTCGTCCTGGCCCACGTGCACGCCGTCGGCGTGGCACGCCTCCACGAGGTCGGGGCGGTCGTTGAGGATGAAGAGCGCGCCGGCGGCATCCGCGGCGGCCCGGAACGCGCGCGCCGCGCGCACGAGCGCGGCGTCGTCGAGCGACTTGTCGCGCAGCTGGATGATGTCGACGCCGCCGCGCAGCGCGGCGTCGAGAAACAAGCTCGGGCGCTGCTCGCAGACCAGGTACAGGCGCGTGGCGGCGATCCGCTCGCGGGGGCTCATGGCTCCAGTCAAGCACGCCTGCGCGCTAACCTTGGATGGCATACGGGAGCCCGCAAGCGGGCTGAGAGGGCGCCGCCGGGGCGCCGACCGTCGAACCTGATCCGGGTCGTGCCGGCGTAGGGAAAGGAGCTGTCTGCAGTGTCGGTGGAGCAAGCCAAGCCGGACGTCGCCGTGGTCGGCGGCGGGCCGATCGGCCTTGCGAGCGCGTGGCGCGCCGCGCAGCGCGGTGCACGCGTGTGCGTGCTCGACGCCGGCTCGCGGGGCGCCTGGCACGTCGCCGCGGGGATGCTCGCGCCGGTGGCGGAAGCGCACTTCGGCGAGGACGCGCTGCTCGACCTCAGCCTGCGCGCCGTCGCCGGCTTCCCGGCGTTCTGTGCGGAGCTCGAAGCTGCCTCCGGGCGCGACCCCGGCCTGCGGCAGAGTGGCACGCTCGTCGTCGCGCGCGACCGCGACGAGGCAGAGGCGCTCGAGCGGCTGCTCGCGTTTCGCCGCCGGCTCGGGCTCGGTGTCGAGCGCCTGCTGCCGTCCGCGGCCCGGCGCGCCGAGCCGGCGCTCGCGCCGACGGTCCGGCTGGCGCTCGACATCGCGGGGGACCACTCCGTCGACCCGCGCCGGCTGGTGGCTGCGCTGGGCGAGGCGGTGCGCGTCGCAGGCGGCGTCGTGCGCCCGGGGACGCAAGTGAGCGCGCTGGTCGTGGAAGGGGAGCGCGTGACCGGCCTGCGGCTCGCCGACGGCAGCACGCTCGCGGCGGGCGCGGTGCTCGTCGCCGCCGGCGCCCACTCCGCGCTGCTCGGAGGGCTGCCCTCCGGGACGGCCGTTCCCGTACGGCCCGTGGCCGGCCAGGTTCTGCGCCTGCGCGACCCGCAGGGCGCGGGCCTCGTGACGCGCACGATCCGCACCGGCGATGCCTACATCGTGCCGCGTGCCGACGGTCGCTACGTCCTGGGCGCGACGATGGAGGAGCGCGGCTTCGACGCCGTACCGACCGCAGGCGGCGTGTTCGAGCTGCTGCGCGACGTCTCGGAGGTGCTGCCCGGCGTACTGGAGCTGGAGCTCGAGGAGCTGCTCGCCGGACTGCGCCCGGCGACGCCCGACAACGTGCCCGCGCTCGGTGCCGGCGCGCTGGAGAACCTGTTCTGGGCGACCGGCCATCACCGCAACGGCATCCTGCTCTCCGGCCTGACCGGCGAGCTGGTCGCGGCCGCGCTGTGCGGCGAGGCGCTGCCCGAGTGGGCGGAGCCGGCCGACGCCCGCCGCTTCGCCGGGGTGCCGGCATGACGATCTTGGTGAACGGCGAGGCACGCGAGCTGCCGCGGGGCATCACCGTCCGCGGCCTGCTCGACGTGCTCGACGTCCCGGGCGGAGCGAGCGGCGTCGCGATCGCGGTGGACGCCGAGGTCGTGCCGCGCGGCGAGTGGGATGCGACCGAGCTCGGCGAGGGCGCGCGCGTCGAGATCCTGCGCGCAGTTCAAGGAGGGTGACCCGATGAGCGTGACCGACCCTGGCGTGACCGCCGACAACCTCACGATCGCCGGGCGCGAGCTCGGCTCCCGGCTGCTGCTGGGCACGGGCGGCTTCCGCTCGCTCGAGGCGATCACCGCCGCGATCGACGCGAGCGGCACCGAGCTCGTCACCGTCGCGCTGCGCCGCATCGACCCGGGCGCGCGCGGATCGATCGTCGACGTGCTCGCGGCCGCCGGCGTGCAGCTGCTCCCGAACACCGCCGGTTGCTTCACCGCCCGCGACGCGGTGCTGACGGCCAAGCTCGCGCGCGAGGCCTTCGCCACGGACTGGATCAAGCTCGAGGTGATCGGCGACGATCGCACGCTGTTGCCCGACGCGCCGGCGTTGCTCGATGCTGCCGAGCAGCTCGTCGACGACGGCTTCGTCGTCCTCCCCTACACGAACGACGACCCGATCCTCGCGCGCCGGCTGGAGGACGTCGGCTGCGCGGCGGTGATGCCCCTCGGCTCTCCGATCGGCTCGGGCATGGGCCTGCTCAACACGTACAACCTGCGCCTGATCCGCGAGCGCGCCGGCGTGCCGGTGATCCTGGACGCCGGCGTCGGCACCGCATCGGACGCGGCGCTCGCGATGGAGCTCGGCTGCGACGCGGTGCTGTGCGCGAGCGCGGTCTCGCGCGCCGCGGATCCGACGGCGATGGCGCGCGCGGTGCGCCTGGGCGTCGAGGGCGGCCGGCTCGCCTATCGCGCGGGGCGGATCCCGCGCCGTCTGCACGCGCAGGCGTCGACTACCGAGGACGGGGTTGCGGAGTACTGAGCGGACCGCGGACGCGCTGTTCGACGGCTGGGAGCGAGCCTGGTCAGGACGCGATCCGATGGCCTTCGAGCCGCTGTGCCATCCCGACGTCCACTACGAGGACCCGCTGACCGCGCAGCCGCTGCGGGGAGCGGATGCGATCGCGGCCCGCGCCGCGCGGCTCTGGGCCGCATTCCCTGACGCGCGGCTGCACCCGACCGGACCCCGGCTGACGGACGGCACGTACGCGAGCGCGCCGGGCAAGCTGCTCGGCACGCACCGCGAGCCGCTCGAGGGCCTCGCCGCCACCAACCGCGCGCTGGTGGTGCACGTGGTGTGCTTCGCCGAGCTGCGCGACGAGCGCTTCTTTCGCATGCGCGCGTTCTTCGACGCATACGACGCCGGCGTCACCCTGGGCGTCCTGCCGCGGCCGGGAACGCTCGGCGGCCGGGCGCTGCTGCTCCTGCGCGGCTTCGGGCTACGGTCGGCCTAGCGCTGCTCCGCTGGACTTTCGGCGACCCGGACACGCACAGGGCGATGGTCCGACAGCGGCCCCGCATCGAGCACCTCCGGCTCGCCCAGCGCCGGTCGCCCCTCCGTGAAAACGTGGTCCACGTGGTGACCCGCGACGTGGCGCAAGCCCGGCATCGCGGGCCGCGTCGAGTTGAGGTCGCCGCCGAAGACGAGCGGCGCGCCGCCGGCCCACTCGCGCGCGGTCGCCGCCGCGCCAAGCAGGTCGGCGCGGCGCTGCTCGGGCGGGTGCAGCGAGCCGTGCAGGTTGACCACCCAGCCAACCCCGCCCCTTAGCTCGACCCCGTGCATCGCGCGCCGCTCGGGACGCTGCGTGAGCTCGTGCGTCCGATGCTGCACGATCGCGCCGCCGCGCACCAGGATCGCATTGCACCCGCCTCCGTTCGCCGCCATCAGGTCGGGGTTGCGCGCGGCGATCGCGCGTCGCGCGGGCAGCAGCCAGTTGCGGCTCGTCAGCGTCATCCGCGCGCTCGCGCCGCTCGCCTCGCCGAGCCGGGCGGGCCACCACGGCGGCACCTCCTGCAGCAGCGCCACGTCCCACGACCAGCCGGCGAGCGCCGCGGCGAACTCGGCCGCCAGGGGCCTGCCCGCCGCCGGCTGGGCGCGGCCGTGGAACAGGTTCCAGGTCAGGACGAGGATGAGCGCAGCACCCGCCATAGACTTGCGCACTTGCCGCGCCACTTCCTGACGGGACTCGAGCTCTCCGCCGGCGAGCTGTCCGCCCTGCTCGACCGCGCGCTCGAGCTCAAGGCGGAGCCGCTCGCCTCGCGCGCGCTCACGGGCCGCAGCATCGCGCTCGTGTTCGAGCAGCCGTCGACGCGTACGCGCACCTCGTTCGAGGCGGGGATCGTCGAGCTCGGTGGGCATCCGATGGTGCTGCGGCCCGGCGAGCTGCAGCTCACGCGCGGGGAGTCCGTGCGCGACACCGCGCTGGTGCTGTCGCGCAACGTCGCGGCGATCGGCCTGCGCACCGGCTCGGAGGCGACGCTGGAGGAGCTGGCCGGCCACGCCGAGGTCCCCGTCTTCAACATGCTCTCGCCCGAGCATCACCCGTGCCAGGCGCTTGCCGACCTCATGACCATGCGCGAGGCGTTTGGGACCGTTGCCGGGCGCAAGCTCGCCTACGTCGGCGACGGAAACAACGTCGCTCGCTCGCTCGCGCTGGTCGGCGGCCTGGCGGGCGTCGAGGTGACGGTCGCCGCCCCGGAGGGCTACCAGCTCGAGCATGGCGCCGGCGCGCGCCTGACCCACGATCCGCTGGTCGCCGCCGCCGGCGCGGACGTGCTGTACACCGACGTCTGGGTGTCGATGGGCGACGACATCGCGACCGCCGACCGCCGCCGTGCGGCGCTGGCCGGCTACCGTCTCGACGACGCGCTGCTCGACCACGCGACGCCGGACGCCTTCGCGCTCCACTGCCTGCCGGCCCATCCCGGCGAGGAGATCACGGCGGAGCTGCTCTACGGCGCGCGCCAGCGGATCTGGGACCAGGTCGAGAACCGGCGCCACACGCAGAAGGCGCTGCTGGAGTGGCTGGTCGGCGGCCGGCCGGCGGCTACCCTCGACGCGTGACTACACCACAGACCCGGACCCGCCCCGCCCGCGGCGCGGAGCTCGAGCTGACCGTCGACACGCTCGCGCACGGGGGCAGCGGCGTCGCACGCCTCGAGGGCTACGTCGTGTTCGTCGCCGGCGCGCTGCCCGGCGACCGCGTCCGCG
Source organism: Solirubrobacteraceae bacterium (assembly GCA_035645355.1). Taxonomy (GTDB): domain Bacteria; phylum Actinomycetota; class Thermoleophilia; order Solirubrobacterales; family Solirubrobacteraceae; genus DASQMT01. The sequence continues at coordinate 4,835 of DASQMT010000203.1, forward strand.
CCGTGGTCGGCAAGTCCAAGCGCGCCTACGCCGAGGCCCGCGCCGTCGAGATCCTCGAGCCCTCGCCAGACCGCATCGCGCCGCTCGCCGACCATCCGGGCGTGCCCTGGCAGGTGCTCTCCTACGAGCGCCAGCTCGAGGTCAAGGCCGAGCAGGTCGGTGACGCCCTCCGGCGGATCGGCAGGCTGGAGGGCTTCGAGCAGGATCCGATCGTGCCGGCCGTCGAGCAATGGCGCTATCGCAACAAGCTCGAGTACTCGTTCGGCACCGGCCCGGACGGGCAGCTCGTGTGCGGCTTCCACGCTCCCGGCCGCTTCGACGAGATCGTGCCGCTCGACGACTGCCTGCTCGCATCCGAACGCGGAAACGCCGCTCGCGAGCAGGTGCTCGCCTGGTGCCGGGAGCAGGGCTTGGGGGCGTGGGACCGGCGCAGCGGCGAGGGCCTGCTGCGCAACCTCGTCGTCCGCGAGGGCAGACGCACGGGCGAGTGCCAGCTGCGGCTCGTGACCTCGCCCGGCGCGCTCGACACCGACGGCCTGGCCGCGGCGGTCGACTGCGAGGGCCTGTTCTGGACACAGGCGGAGCGCACCGGCGAGAGCACGCAGGGCGGGGTGACGAAGCGCCTGAGCGGATCCAAGCGGTTGCGCGAGCAGCTCGGCGACCTCGAGTTCCTGATCTCGCCCGAGGCGTTCTTCCAGACCAACACGGAGATGGCGGAGCTGCTGTACGGCGTCGCCGTCGAGCTTGCGGCGCTGCGCGGGCACGAGCGCGTCTTCGACCTGTTCTGCGGGATCGGGACGATCGGCCTGTCGCTGGCGAGCCGCGCGCGCGAGGTGATCGG
>DASQMT010000204.1:0-3175 GCA_035645355.1 Solirubrobacteraceae bacterium
GTCGACTACGCCTACATGCACCTGCGCGAGGCGGCGCTGGTCGCGGAAGGCGAGCACGTGAAGACCGGCCAGCCGATCGGCTTCGTCGGCGCCACCGGCCGTGCCAGCGGCTGCCATCTGCACTTCGAGCAGTGGAGCGCGCCCGGCTGGTACAGCGGCGGCGCCGCGTTCGATCCGCTGCCCGGCCTGCGGGCCTGGGACGCCCACTCCTAGACCCCTGCCAGTCGCCACCGTCATGTCCTGAGCGGGCGCCGGGCGCTCACCCGCCCGAGCGCTCGCGCCGGCGGCGCGCCGCGGCGTTGTGCTGCTCGACCCGCACGAGCACGACGTAGACGAGCACCGCGCCGATAGCGCCCGTGACGATGCCGACGAGAACCTGGCCGCGGAGAGCGCTGCTGATCGCGTAGGCGAGCGCGAAGAACCCCGCGACGATCGCTCGCCGGCGGCGGCTCATTCCCACTCGATCGTGCCGGGCGGCTTGGACGTGATGTCGAGCACCACCCGGTTGACCTCCCGGATCTCGCCGATCATGCGCGAGGCGATCTGCTCGAGCAGGTCATAGGGCAGCCGTGCCCAGTCGGCGGTCATCGCGTCGTCGGAGGTCACGGCGCGGATCGCGACGACGTAGCCGTAGGTGCGCTCGTCTCCCTGCACGCCCACGGTCCGCACGTCCGGGAGCACGCAGAAGGACTGCCACAGGTCGCGGTAGAGGCCGGCCTTGCGGATCTCGTCCTGGAGGATGAAGTCCGCGTTGCGCAGCGTGTCCAGGCGCTCCTTCGTCGCCTCGCCGCCGACGACCCGGATCGCCAGCCCGGGGCCGGGGAACGGCTGGCGCCAGACGAGCCGCTCGGGCAGGCCCAGCTCTGCGCCGACGGCGCGCACCTCGTCCTTGAAGAGCGCGCGCAGCGGCTCGACCAGCTCGAACTGGAGGTCATCGGGCAGCCCGCCGACGTTGTGGTGCGACTTGATCGTCGCGGCGCCGGTGCCGCCGCCGGACTCGATCACGTCGGAGTAGAGCGTCCCCTGGACCAGATAGGCGGCATCTCCCAGCCGGGCCGCCTCCTCCTCGAAGACGCGGATGAACTCCGCTCCGATCGCCTTCCGCTTGGCCTCGGGATCGCTCAGCCCGGCCAGCCGCGCGAGGAAGCGGTCCTCGGCGTCGACGGCCACCAGCGGCACCTTGAAGTGGTCGCGGAAGGCCGAGATCACCTGCTCGCCCTCGTTGCGGCGCATCAGCCCGTGGTCTACGAACACGCACGTCAGCTGCTCGCCGACCGCGCGGTGCACGAGCAGCGCGGCGACGGACGAGTCGACGCCGCCGGAGAGGCCGCAGATCACCCGGCCCTCCCCCACCTGCGCGCGGATTGCCGCGATCTGCTCCTCGATGATCGACGCGGCGCTCCAGTTGCGCTCGCAGCCGCAGATCTCGTCCAGGAACGTGGTCAGGATCTGCTGGCCGTAGGGCGTGTGCACGACCTCCGGGTGGAACTGGATGCCGTAGATCCCGCGCGCGACGTCCTCCACCGCCGCGACCGGCGACTCGGTCTAGGAGGCCAGCGCGGTGAAGCCGCGCGGCGCCTCGAACACCGTGTCGCGGTGCGACATCCAGCACGACTGCTCGGCGGGCGTGCCGGCCAGCAGCCGTCCCTGGTCGGAGACCGTCAGCCGCGAGCGGCCGAACTCGCCGACCTCGGCCCCCTCGACGCGGCCGCCAGCCGTCAGCACGAGCGCCTGCATGCCGTAGCAGATGCCCAGCACGGGGATGCCCAGCTCGAGCAGCTCCGGATCGAGCTGGGGTGCCCCTTCGGCGTACACCGACGCCGGCCCACCGGAGAGGATCAGGCCCTTGGGGCGGCGCCGGCGCACCTCGTCGGCGCCCGCGTGGTGGGGCAGCAGCTCGGAGAACACGCCGAGCTCGCGCACGCGGCGCGCGATCAGCTGCGAGTACTGCCCGCCGTAGTCGAGCACCACCACCTCGTCCGCGGCGAGCCCGCGCTCGAGCGCCAGCTCCTCGACGGGCTGATCGGCGACCGTGGTGTCGCGGACCTCCACTAGTGGTTCCTCCGGTGAGTCATGGCACTCTCGGGCGGTCGCTGGCGGTGCCTGGCAAGGACGCAGACCCGCAGGAATCCTTCTGGGATTCAAGGGTCGAGGACGCCGCCAGGCGGCGATCAGCGATCGATCCGAGAGTGTCAGTACTCGCCGGAGGGACCACCACTACTCCGTCGCCGCCAGCGCCATCGCGGCGCCGCGGGCACCCATCCCGATCGCCTGGTCGCGCTGCAGCTGCTTGCCCTCGCTCTGCAGCGACGGCGCGACCATAAGCTCGGCCCGGTTGAACTCGGCGATGTCGCGGTAGCCGCAGGTGGCCATCGACGTGCGCAGGGCGCCGATCAGGTTGAAGGTGCCGTCGTTCTCGCGCGCCGGGCCGGTGACGATCTCCTGCAGCGTGCCGTTCTGGGTCGTGCGCACCCGCGCGCCGCGAGGGAGCGTCGCATGGAACGTCGCCATGCCCCAGTGGAAGCCGTGGCCGGGCGCCTCGTACGCGCGCGCCAGCGGCGAGCCGATCATCACCGCGTCGGCCCCGCAGGCAATCGCCTTCGCGACGTCGCCGCCGTTGCGCATGCCGCCGTCGGCGATCACCTTGCAGTAGTCGCCCGTCTCGAGCATGTGCTGCGAGCGCGCCGCCGCCACGTCGGCGATCGCGGTCGCCTGCGGCACGCCGATGCCGAGCACGCCGCGCGTGGTGCAGGCCGCGCCGGGGCCGACGCCCACCAGCACGCCGGCCGCACCGGTGCGCATCAGGTGCAGTCCCGTGTGATAGCTCGCGCAACCGCCGACCACGACCGGGATCGGCAGCTCGCCGACGAACTCCTTCAGGTTGAGCACGCGTCCCTGGGTGGAGACGTGCTCGGCCGAGATCACGGTGCCCTGGATGACGAGGATGTCGAGCCCGGCGTCCAGCACCAGCTCGTAGTAGCGCTCGACCTTCTGCGGTGTGAGCGAGGCGGCCGCCACCACGCCGTGCGCCTTGATCTCGCCGATCCGCTGGGCGATCAGCTCCTCCTTGACCGGCTCGCTGTAGATCTCCTGCATCTCGCGCGTGGCCTCGGCGGTGTCGAGCCCCGCGATCCGCTCGAGCAGCGCGCCGGCGTCCTCGTAGCGCGTCCAGATG
>DASQMT010000205.1:0-3011 GCA_035645355.1 Solirubrobacteraceae bacterium
GCCCGTTCGAGGCGGCGGAGCTGCGCTCGCCGCCGCTGCTCGACGACGTCGCCGCGGCACTGCGCGCGGTCCACGAGGGCGCGGCGCTGCCGTCGCGCTTCGACGCCTTCACGATCGTCGAGGGCTACCGCGACACGGCCGCCCGGTGCGGTGCTCCGATCCCCGCCGGCTACGACGAGCTGGCAGCCGGCGCGCGCGCGATCCGGAGCGCGCTGAGTGGTCCGGAGCACGTCCCGGTCGCATGCCACAACGACCTGCTGACCGCGAACTTCCTGTACGACGGGACTCGCGCGCGGATCGTGGACTGGGAGTACGCCGGCATGGGCGACCGCTATTTCGACCTCGGCAACCTGTCGGTCAACAACGGCTTCACCGAAGCCGACGACGAGCGCCTGCTGGCCGCCTACTGGGGCGAGCCCTGCACCGACCGCCGCTTCGCGGCGCTGCGGCTGATGCGGATCATGTCCGACTTCCGCGAGGCGATGTGGGGCGTCGTCCAGGGCGCGATCTCCGAGCTCGACTTCGACTTCGCCGCCTACGCGGGCGAGCACCTCGAGCGCGTCGCGGCCGGGCTCGCCGACGCGCGCCTCCCGAACTGGCTGGAGGCTGCCCGTGGCGATCAGCCGTGACCTGCCCGCGAGCGCCCGCTGCGTGATCGTCGGCGGGGGTGTAGGCGGGACGTCGATCGCCTACCACCTCGCCGAGCTGGGCTGGCGTGACGTCGTGCTCCTCGACCGCAACCAGCTCACGAGCGGCTCGACCTTCCACTCCGCCGGCCTCGTCGGCCAGCTGCGCTCGTCGGTCTCGCAGACGAAGCTGATGATGTACTCGGTCGAGCTCTACCGCAGGCTCGGTGGCGGCGAGTTCGACCCGGGCTGGACCGAGTGCGGCGGCATCCGGTTGGCTTGCTCCCCCGAGCGCCTGGAGGAGACCCGCCGGCAGGCCGGCTGGGCGAAGACGTTCGGGCTGCCGCTCGAGCTGATCTCGGCCGCCGAGGCGGCGGAGCTGTTCCCGCTGATGGACACACGGGGCGTGCTCGGAGCATCCTGGCTGCCGACCGACGGCTACCTCGACCCCTCGCAACTGACCTACGCGCTGGCGGACGGCGCGCGCCGCGGCGGCTGCCGCATCTTCACGAGCACGCGCGTCACCGGCATCGACGTGCACCGCGGCCGCGTCCAGGGGGTGCGCACCGACAAGGGCGACATCCAGGCCGACGTCGTCGTCAACGCGGGTGGCATGTACGCGGCGGAGATCGGCCGGCTCGCCGGCGTGCGCATCCCGCTGATCCCGTTCGCGCACGAGTACCTCGTGACGCAGCCCTTCCGCGATCGCAACGGCGCGGAGCACCTGCCGACCCTGCGCGACCCCGACCTGCTGATCTACTTCCGCGAGGAGGGCGGCGGCCTGGTGATGGGCGGCTACGAGCGCAACTCGGCGCCGTGGGCGCTGCGCGACGGCGGCCACGGGCTCGACGACATCCCGCCCGACTTCAACGGCCGCCTGCTGGAGGAGGACTGGGACCGCTTCGAGGAGATCGTCGTGAACTCGCACGTGCGCGTGCCGGCGATGGAGGACGTCAGGGTCACGAAGCTGATCAACGGCCCGGAGGCGTTCACCCCCGACGGCGAGTTCTGCCTCGGCGAGACCGCCGTGCGCGGCTTCTTCGTGGCGGCGGGGTTCTGCGCGCACGGGCTCGCCGGCGCAGGTGGGATCGGCAAGGTTATGGCCGAGTGGATCGTCGAGGGAGAGCCGTCGCTCGACCTCTGGCACATGGACATCCGCCGCTTCGGCGAGCACTACCGCTCCCCGCGCCACACGCTCGAGCGCACGCGCGAGATCTACGAGACCTACTACGACATCAAGTACCCCAGTCACGAGCGCACCGCCGGGCGGCCGCTGCGGACGTCGCCGGTCTATCCGTGGCACGAGCGCCACGGCGCGGTGTTCGGCGAGAAGTCCGGCTGGGAGCGCGTGAACTGGTACGGCGCTAACGAGGCGGCGGGCGACCAGGGGCTGCGCCCGCGCGGGTGGGCCGGGATGCACTGGTCGCCCGCAATCGGCGCCGAGCATCGCGCCTGCCGCGAGGCCGCGGCGCTGTTCGACGAGTCCTCGTTCGCCAAGCTCGAGGTCAGCGGGCCGCGCGCTGCCGAGTTCCTGGAGCGGCTGTGCGGGAACGTCGTCGCGCGGGACGTCGGCAAGGTCACCTACACGCAGATGCTCAATCGTCGCGGCGGGATCGAGTGCGACTTCACCGTCACCCGGCTCGAGGAGGAGCTCTTCGGGATCGTCACCGGCACCGCGTTCGGCAACCACGACCTCGCCTGGATCCGCTCCCACCTGCCGGCAGCGGGCACGGCCGACGTGCGCGTCGCCGACGTGACGTCGCAGTGGGCCTGTTTCGCGCTCTGGGGGCCGCATGCCCGTAACGTGCTCGCCGGCTGCTCGACCGCGGATCTCTCGAACGACGCTTTCCCCTACATGAGCTGGCGCGCGATCGAGGCCGGCGACGTGCCCGTACGCGCGCTGCGCGTGACCTACGCCGGCGAGCTCGGCTGGGAGTTCTACTGCCCGACGGAGTTCGGTGCCGCGCTCTGGCGCACGCTCTGGGAGTCAGGCGCACCACACGGCCTGGTCGCCGCCGGCTACCGCGCGATCGACTCACTGCGGCTCGAGAAGGGCTATCGCGTCTGGGGCGCGGACATCACCCCTGACGAGCACCCCTTCCAGGCCGGGCTCGGCTTCGCGGTGAAGCTCGACAAGGGGGAGTTCCTCGGGCGCGAGGCGCTGCTGCGCGCCCGTGACGAGTTGGGCGGCTCGCGGCTCTGCTGCCTCGTGCTGGACGACCCGCGCTCGGTCGCGCTCTCGAACGAGCCGGTGCTGATCGACGGCCAGGTGCTGGGGCGCGTCACCAGCGGCGGCTACGGCTACACGGTCGGGCACTCGATCGCGTACGCCTATCTGCCCGCGGAGCACTCGGAGCCCGGCACCGAGCTGGCGGTCGAGATCTT
>DASQMT010000206.1:0-4626 GCA_035645355.1 Solirubrobacteraceae bacterium
TGGCGGCGCGGCGGCTTCGGCGACTCCGAGGAAGAGCGCCAGCTCCGCTCCAAGGCCTCGCGCGCCCTCATCCGCTACCACGAGCGCTTCCGGGACGAGACGGGCGAGCCGGTGTGGTTCGAGCGGTCTTTCTCCTTCCAGATGGGCCCGCACCTGCTGCGGGGGCGCGTCGATCGCGTGGACCGCCTGGCCGACGGAAGCTATGAGCTCATCGACTACAAGACGGGCCGCCCCAGGACCGCCGCCCAGCTCGCCGACGACGTCCAGCTCTCCCTCTATGCCGTCGGGGCCCGGCAGGCGTGGCAGCTCGAAGCCGCCCAGCAGTCCTACTACTACGTGCTCGATGACGAGAAGGTCGCCGTCGAGCGCGACGCCGACGACAGCGACTGGATCACGGACACCGTCTTCGAGGTCGCCGACGGGATCCTCGGCCAGGGCTTCGAGCCGACGCCCTCGTGGTCGGCGTGCTCGATGTGCGACTACCGGATCGCCTGTCCCGCGGCCGAGAAATGATCGACCGAGCCGGCGTGAGCCGCGCGCTCGTCACCGGCGCCGGCTCCGAGCGCGGGATCGGCTTCGCCTGCGCGCGGGCGCTGGCCCGGGCGGGACTCGAGGTCGCGGTGGCGGCGACGAGCGATCGGATCCACGACCGCGCGCGCGAGCTGGGCGCGGGGGCGACGGCGCACGTCGCCGACCTCACGGACCCGGCCGCCGCGCAGCGGCTCGCGCGCGAGGCCGGCCCGGTCGAGGTGCTGGTCTGCAACGCCGGCATGGCGCAGATCGGGACCGAGTCGGTCGAGCGGCAGTTCCTCGAGCTCGATCCGGCCGGCTGGGAGATCGAGCTGGCCCGCACGCTCTCGACCGCGTTCCACACGGCGCGCGCCGTCGCGCCCGGGATGGCCGCGCGCCGCTACGGTCGGATCGTGATGGTCTCCTCGATCACGGGCCCGCGCACCGCGATCCCCGGCTCCTCGGCCTACGGCGCCGCCAAGGCCGGTATGGAGGGGCTGATGCGCGGGATGGCGCTGGAGCTGGCGCCGGTCGGCGTCACGGTCAACGCGGTCGCGCCCGGCTGGATCGCCACGGCTTCCTCCTCGCCCGAGGAGCTGGCCGCCGGGGAGCGGACGCCCGCGGGCAGGCCCGGGACGCCGGACGAGGTCGCAGCCGCGGTCGCGTTCCTGGCGAGCGAAGCTGCCTCGTACGTCACCGGCCACGCGCTCGTGGTAGACGGCGGCAGCACCCTGCGCGAGCTGTAGCGGCTAGGCCGGCGGGTTGCCGCGCTGGCGCAGGAAGCGCTGGAACTCGCGCGCCAGCACGTCACCCGATGGAAGCTGCGAGGGGTCGGGGCGCTCCTCCTCCTCGTCGGCCGTGCGCTCGAGCTTCTCGACGAACGCCTGCACGTCGGGGTCCATCTCGACCGCGCGCGAGACCTGGCGCTCGTACTCGCCGGCGGCGTCCTCGAGCTCGGCGGCGTCGACGGTGATGCCGATCAGGCTCTCGAGCCGGCGCAGCAGCGCGAGCGAGCCTTTCGGGTTCGGGACGACCGCCACGTAGTGCGGCACCGCGGCCCACAGCGACGCGCTCGGCATGCCCGCGTTGGCGCAGGCGTCATGCAACACGCCGACGATTCCCGTCGGGCCCTCGTAGCTCGGCGGATCGAGCTGGAGCCGCTTCACGAGCGCGTCGTCGGACGCGAACGCCGTCACGTTCACGGGACGGGAGTGCGGCACGTCGGCGAGCAGCGCGCCGAGCGTCACGACCATCTGCACGCCGAGCGCCTCGGCCAGCTCGACGACGGTCGAGCAGAAGGTGCGCCACCGGAAGGCCGGCTCGGGGCCCGAGAGGAGCACCAGGTCGCGCGGCGCGCGCGGGACGCGCGCCTCGTGGACCTCGATGTCGGGCCACTCGATCACGCGGTGCTCGCCACCGGACAGCCGCACGGTCGGGCGCGTCGACTGGAAGTCGACGAACTCCTCGGGGTCGATCACCGCGAAGCGCTCGGCGCCGAGCCCGGCGCCGAGGAACGTGAGCGCCGAGGAGGCGCACTCGCCGGCGTCGTTCCAGCCCTTGAAGGCACACACGAGCGCCGGTGCTCGAAGCCCGTCCGGACGGCGATCCCAGCGCAGCGGCTGCATGCCGGACCACGGTAGCGAACGCTCCCGTCCGCCCCGCGCACCATGATCGACGGGGTGCCCGAGGCAGAGCTCAGCGCGCTGCGGGCCGGCGACGAGGTCGCCGGCGTCTTCGCATGCACGCGCAAGGACCGGCTGACCGCGCGCACGGGATCGCCGTATCTGGCGCTGGAGCTGCGCGACCGCACGGGTGCGCTGCCGGCGCGCGTGTTCCGCGACGCGGACCTGCTCGGCGGTCGCTTCGACCGCGGGGACCTGGTGCGGGTGCAGGGCCGGGTGGAGCGCTTCCGCGACGAGCTGCAGATCGACGTGCGCGCGATCGAGCGCGCCGCGGACGCCGATCCCGCCGCCTTCCTGCCGGTCGCCTATCGCGACCTCGACGAGCTCGACGGCTTCCTCGAGCACCTCGTCCGAGAGGTTCACGAGCCGGGTTACCGGGCGCTGCTCGAAGCGCTGCTGGCGGATGCGACGCTGCGGGCGGAGTGGCGCCGGGCGCCGTGCATGCGCGCCGGGCATCACGCCTACCTGGGCGGGCTGCTCGAGCACACGGTCGCGGTCGCGACGCTCGCGCTCGAGGTCTGCCAGCTGCACGTGCGCCTGAACTCCGACCTGCTCCTCACAGCCGCGCTGGTGCACGACCTCGGCAAGACGCGCGAGTTCACCTACGGCGCGGAGCTGGGCCTCTCGGAGGAGGGACGGCTGCTCGGCCACCTCGTGCTGGGGCAGGGGCTGCTCGAGCCGCGCCTGGCCGGTCTTGCGCCTGAACGGCGACTGGCGCTGCTGCACTGCGTGCTCTCCCACCACGGGCCCGAGGCGGCGCCCGGGCGGCGCTTCGGCTCGCCCGAGGCGCTCGCGCTCTACCGCGTGAACGCGCTCGACGCGAGCGTCAAGGGGGCGCTGGAGCACGGCTTGGGCTGAGGGCGAAGCCCGGTCAAGACAGACAGGATGTCTGGCATGTCAATCAGAACGCCGTCCGGATGACCGGCGGAGCTAATCCACTCGCAGCTCGCCGACGCGCAGCCCGCGCGAGTTCAGGATCGGCGCCACGACCAGGCGGTCGGGCACCGCGGCGTCGAGCCCGAGCTCGGAGCGGACGAGCGCCGCGCCGGCGGGCGCGACCGCGCGCAGCGAGCCGTCGCGGACCTTGAGCGCGAGCCCGCGGCCGTCGGCGAGCCCGATCGCCAGCACCCCTTCGGCGCCGATCTTCGCGACCAGTCCCGGCTGGGCGCGCATCAGCTCCGTGTCGATCGCGCCGTCGAACGCGACGAGCTCCGGGTGCGCCCGCATCGCCTCCGTGCAGCGCGCTCCGGACGGGCCGAGGACGCCACTGGCGAGACCGCCGAAAGCGCGCGCCAGCGCCGCGAGCGGGACCGCGAACGTGCGCATCCCGCAGCCGTCGGTCGCCTCCTCCGTCGGGGCGGAGACGCCGCACGCCTCGACCACGCAGTCGCGCATCGCCCGCTGCAGCCGGTGCCCGCCGCGAAAGTAGCCCTCGAGCGGCCAGCCCTCGGCGACGCAGCGAGCGAGGCCGAACGCGTGCTTTCCGGAGCAGTTGTGCCGGATCCGCGACGGCCGTGCGCCACGCCTCGCACGCGGATCCAGCGGCCATTCGGGACCGCAGCCGAGCGCGCCCTCGACCAGCCCGCAGGCCGAGAGCACCTGCGCGACGAGCTCGACGTGGGCCTCGCCTCCACCGTGGGATGCACACGCCAGCGCGAGGTGGCGCTGCCCGAGCTCGAAGCGCTCGAGCACACCGGCGCGCACGCTGCCCAGCGCCTGCAGCGGCTTGACCGCCGAGCGCGCGAAAACAGGCAGCTCAGGGTCCGGGCCGGCGACCGACCCGTCGGGTCCCACGACGCACCACGCGACGCGGTGCTCGGACTCCACCGCACCACCGCGCAGCGCGACGACGCGCGTCAGGAGCGCTGCTCCCGCCAGCGCTGACGGCTCTCCTCGATGATCTGGATCGCCACCTCGCGCTCGTACCAGCCGTCGACGACGACCACCTTGCCCTCGGGCTGCTTGTAGATCGAGAAGAAGTGCTCGATCTCCGTGCGCAGCTGCCCCGGCAGGTCGTCGAGCTCGCGCAGCCCGCTCCAGTTCGGGTCCTCGTGCGGCACGCAGAGGATCTTGTCGTCCTGGCCCTTGTCGTCGGTCATGCGGAAGACGGCGATCGCGGTGACCGGGATCAGGCAGCCGGAGAAGGTCGGCTCGGACACGCACACCATCGCGTCGAGCGGATCGCCGTCCTCGCCCAACGTGTCGGCGACGAAGCCGTAGTCGGTGGGGTAGACGACCGACGAGAACAAGAACCGGTCGAGCTTGATGCCGCCGAGCTCGTCATCCCATTCGTACTTGTTGCGCGAGCCCTTCGGGATCTCGACGAAGCAGTGCAGCGGCTCGTCCATGGCGCGGAACGATACGTCGTCTAGCGCGCGCTGGTCTCGCCCTCGGGCAGCTTGCCGTCACGGCCGACGTAGCCGCCGGCGCCGCC
>DASQMT010000207.1:0-7706 GCA_035645355.1 Solirubrobacteraceae bacterium
GTCGTCGTGCACGCCGGCACGGTGATCGGCGACGGCTGCGAGATCCAGGACGGTGCGGTGCTGGGCAAGCCGCCCAAGCTCGCGCGCCACTCGAGTGCCCGGCGCGAGGTGCCCGCGCCGCTCATGCTCGGGGCCGGCACGGTCGTGTGCACGCGCGCGGTGGTCTTCGCCGGTGCGCAGACCGGGGAGGGCGCGATCCTCGGCGACCAGTCCTACGTGCGCGAGCGGGCGCGGATCGGGGCCGGGAGCGTGATCGGGCGCGGCTCGGCTGTCGACAACGACGTCGTCGTCGGCGCGCGGGTGCGTGTGCAGACGGACGTCTACCTCTGCGCGTTCTCCGAGCTGGAGGACGACGTCTTCGTCGGCCCCGGGGCTTGCACCACCAACGACGACACGATGTCGCGTCACGGCTCGGATTACGCCCTGCGTGGCGCGCGGCTGCGGCGCGCGTGCCGCGTCGGCGGCGGCGCCGTCCTGTGCCCGGGGGTCGAGGTCGGAGAGGAGGCGTTCGTCGCGGCCGGCGCGGTGGTGACGCGCGACGTTCCTGCCCGGGGCGTCGTCCTCGGGGTGCCGGCGCGCGTGGCTCGCGAGGTGCCCGACGTCGACCTCGTCGAGCGCTGGCGCTAGCGTAGGGCTATGAGCGAGCGCCCGAACGACCCCGGCTTGACCCCCGGCGATCCCCTCGCGCCCGAGCCCGACGGGCCGCTCCACGAGTCCGGGCTCCCGGCCCGCGAGCCCGAGCGTGGGTCCGTGGCCGCCGAACCTGCTCCGGCGGGCTACTCCAGCCCGCCACCGCCCGGCGCGTTCGGCGCGCCGGCCCATGGCTCACCGGCCGTCGTGGCGACGGGCCAGTACCAGCTCGCCGGCTGGTGGTCGCGCGTCGGGGCGACGCTGATCGACGGGTTGATCGTCTGCGTCGGCGCGCTGATCATCATGGCGATCTTCGGCTCGGTCTTCTCGGTCGGCTTCTTCGCCTCGGAGGAGACGGGCATCGCTTCGCTGATCTTCGGGCTGCTGCTGTCCGTGGTCGCGATCGCGATCGTCGCGCTGCTCTATGCGCCGCTGATGATGGACCGCACGAACGGCAAGACGCTCGGGCGCATGGCGATGGGCATCCGCGTCGTGCGCGCCAACGGCCAGCCGATGACGTTCGGCTGGGCGATGCTGCGCGAGGTCGCGGTCAAGGCGCTGCTGTTCGGCGTCGCCGGCTCGCTCACGTTCGGGCTCGCGAATCTGGCTGACGTGCTGTGGCCGCTCTGGGACGACGAGAACCGCGCGCTGCACGACTTCCTCGTCGACACGCGCACGGTGCGCGACTAGCGCGAAGCGGTCGCCGCCCGCCGCGCGGGCTCGGTCAGCCGCCCCGCGTCGGTCCAGATGACCTGGTCGCGGTCGGGCCCGACGCTGATCAGCGCGATCGGGACGCCGATGAAGTCCGCGATGTACGCGAGGTAGTCGCGCGCCGCCTGCGGCAGCTCGTCCTCGCTGCGGAAATCCGTGATGTCGTCGTCCCAGCCGGGCAGCTCCTCGTAGACGCCGCCCGCGCGGTGCAGCACCGATTGGTGGTACGGGTAGTGGTCGAAGGTGGCCTCGTTGGAGCTGTGGTAGCGCGTGCAGACGCGCAGCGGGCCGAGGCCGCTCAGGACGTCGAGCTTCGTCACGACCAGGTGCGTGAGCGTGTTCAGCCGTGCGGCATAGCGCAGCGCGACGAGGTCGATCCAGCCGACGCGCCGGGCGCGCCCCGTCGTGGTGCCGTACTCGCCTCCGGCCTCGCGCATCACGTTTCCGAGCTCGTCGTCGAGCTCGGTCGGGAACGGGCCGGAGCCGACGCGCGTCGCATACGCCTTCGTGACGCCCCAGATCTCGTCGAGGTCCTTCGGCCCCGCGCCCGTGCCGGTCGCCGCACTCGCCGCGACCGGGTTCGACGAGGTGACGAACGGATAGGTGCCGTGGTCGATGTCGAGCAGCGTCCCCTGGGCGCCCTCGAAGATCACCTGCCCGCCCTCGTCGAGGTGCTTCCAGGTCAGGCGGGCGGTGTCGGCGATGTAGCGCTCGATCCGGTGGCCGTAGGTGAGGTAGTCCTCGGTCATCGACTGCAGGTCGAGGTCCGGCGACTTCGCGTACGGGCGCAGCGCCAGGCGCTTGGGCTCCATCGCGGCCATGATCTTCTTCTTGAGGATCTTCTCGTCGAGCAGGTCCTGTACGCGGATCCCCAGCCGCGCCGCCTTGTCGGCATAGGCCGGCCCGATGCCGCGGCGCGTGGTGCCGATCTGCAGCTTGCCCAGCTTCGACTCACCGGCGTGGTCGAGCAGCATGTGGTACGGCATCACCAGGTGGGCGTTGGCGCTGATCTTCAACCCCGAGAGGTCGACCCCCTTGGCGCGCAGGTCGTCGATCTCGTCGGTCAGGACCTTCGGGTCGATCACGACGCCGTTGCCGATCGCGCACGGCTTGCCGGGATAGAGGATCCCGGACGGGATCAGGTGGAACTTCCACTTGACGTCGTCACGGACGATCGTGTGGCCCGCGTTGTTGCCGCCCTGGAAGCGGATCACGAGGTCGGCGTTCTCGGCCAGGAGGTCGGTGATCTTGCCCTTGCCCTCGTCACCCCACTGGGCGCCGATGATGACGATGCCGGCCATCCGTCCCGCCAGTCTACGAGGCGAAGCGCTGGGGCGGCCGCGGTTCGCCGTAGGCCGGCGCGGGGTCCCAGCCGGCCGCCGGCACGGGCATGACCGTGGTCGTCTCCAGCCGGCGGTCCTCGCCGAACATCGGCTTCGGGTCGCCGCAGATCTCGTAGATCCTCGAGACGGTGCGGTCGCCGATCTGCTCGCGCAGCCCGTCGTCGCCCTCGATCGTCACGAGGTTTGTCGTGAGCAGGATCGCGCGGCCTTCCTCGTAGCGCGTGTTCACGATCGTGTAGAGCTGCTCGAGCACCCAGGGCGACGACTGCTCCGTGCCGACGTCGTCCACGTGCAGCAGGTCGACGGCGCTGAGCCGGTCGATCAGGTCGTTGAGCGAGTACTCCGACCCATCCTGGAAGGTGTCTCGCAGCTGCGCGAGCAGCCTCGGGAGCGAGTAGATCGCGACCGTGCGGTCGGCCTCCATCGCGGCCTTGGAGATCAGCATCGCGAGCGTCGTCTTGCCCGTGCCGGGATCGCCCGTGAACCAGACGCCGCGGCCGGCGTCGAGCTGCTCGCCGACCCTTCGCATGTACTGGCGCACCTCGCGCACCACGTGCGGGTTCGCGCGCTCGATCGAGATCAGCGGCTCGCGCTCCAGCGAGACCTCGCGGTAGCGCCGCGGGATCCTTCCCTCGAGCGCGGCGGCGCGCTTGCGCGCGATCCGGCCGGGGCGGCAGGAGCAGGCGCGTGCGCGCCGGGCGACGTCGTCGAAGAGGAAGCCGGAGCCGTCGCAGCGTCCGTCGGGGCAGGTGGCCATCGCTAGTAGCGGTCGTCGCCGACGTAGGACATGAAGCGGGGGTACTCCTTCTGGAACGTCAACTCGACGTCCCCCAGCCCGCCGTTGCGGTGCTTGGAGATGATCACGTCGGCGATCCCCTCGCGCTCGGACTCCTTGTCGTAGTACTCGTCGCGGTAGATGAACATCACGAGGTCCGCGTCCTGCTCGATCGAGCCGCTCTCGCGCAGGTCGGAGAGCAGCGGGCGCTTGTCCGTGCGCTGCTCGACGCCACGGTTGAGCTGCGAGAGCGCGATCACGGGGCAGTCGAGCTCACGCGCGAGCGTCTTGAGGCCGCGCGAGATCTGCCCGATCTGCTCCACGCGGCTGTCCGTGCGACCGTCGCCGCGCATCAGCTGCAGGTAGTCGATCAGGATCAGCCCCAACCCGTCGGCATGCTGCTGCAGCAGCCGCCGCGCCTTCGCGCGCACGTCGAGCACCGAGAGGTCGGACGAGTCGTCGATGAAGAGCGGCGACTTGGCGAGCCGGTTCGAGGCCTCGAGGATCTTCGACCAGCGCGCCGCGGGCACGCGCCCCTTGCGCAGGTCGTCGCCCTTGACGGACGCCTGCGACGCGATGAAGCGCTGCGCGAGCTCGGACTCCGACATCTCGAGCGAGAACAGTGCTACCGCCTTGTTCGAGCCGAGCGCGGCGTGCTCGGCGAAGTTGGCCATCAGGGCGCTCTTGCCCATCGACGGCCGCGCCGCGAGGATAATCAGGTTGCCGGGCTGGAAGCCGCCGGTGATGTTGTCGAGATCCTCGAAGCCGGACGGCGTGCCGGTGATCGACTTGCCCTCGCGCGAGAGCTGCTCGAGCTTCGTGATCTCGATGTCGAGCACGTCATGGATCGACTGGAAGTCCTTGCGGCTGTCCTCGTGCGCGACCTCGAGGATCGAGCGCTCCGCGATGTCGATCAGCTCGCGCGGCGCGGCGGCGTGCGAGTGCACGCGCTCCTGGATGTCGTACGCCGCGCGCAGCAGCCGGCGCAGCATCGCGTTGTCGCGGACGATGCGCGCGTACTGACGCACGTGCCCGACCGCGGGGACGCTCGCGGCGAGCAGGTCGATCGCGGAGCGCCCGCCGGCGGCCTCGAGCTTGCCGGCCTGCTTGAGATGCTCGACCAGGGTCAGCGCGTCGACGGGCTCGCCCGCGTTGTGCAGGTCGAGCATCGCGGTGAAGACGATCCCGTGCGCCTCGCGGTAGAAGTCCTCGGCATGCAGGCGCTCGTCGATGATCAGCGCCGGCAGCGCCGTGTCGGAGAGCAGCACCGCGCCGAGCACCGACTGCTCGGCCTCCAGGTTCTGTGGGGGCGCGATCGGCCCGTCCGGCAGCCGCGGCGCGGAGTTTCCATTCGTGTGGGTTCGGTCAGGGATGCTCACCGACGCGAGTCTAGGTCTCGGTCCGGACCGAACATATGTTCTGACCGCAAACTCCGGAGAGTCACGCGGTCGGGCGCAGCTACTTCTGCTCGACCACCATCGTCTTGACGGTCGCGGTCACGCGCGGGCCGACCTCGACGAGGACCATGTGCGTGCCGACGGTCTTGATCGGCTCCTCGAGCTGCACGTGGCGCTTGTCGATCGTGATTCCGCGCGCGTCCCTGATCGCATCCGCGATGTCCTGGGAGGTGACCGAGCCGAACAGGCGGCCGTCGTCGCCCGCCTGGTGGGCGATCGTCAGCACCGTCTTGTTGAGCAGCGTCGCGCTCTCCTCCGCCTTGGCGGTCGCCTGGGCGACCGCGCGCTCCGCGACAGCCGCGCGGCGCTCGGCGGCGGCGATCGAGCCGCGCGTCGCGGGCTCCGCGAGCTTGCGCGGGATCAGGTAGTTGCGCAGGTAGCCCTTCGAGACGTCGACGACGGTGCCCTTCGCGCCGAGGTTCTCGTGGTCCGTGAGCAGAATCGCCTGGGGCATCGCCGGTCTAGCGCTCCCGGTCCCGGTCGCGATCGTCGCGGCGCGGGCGCCCGCGCTCATCGCGGTCCTCGCGGTTGTCGCCGACATAGGGCAGCAGCGCGATCTCGCGCGCCCGCTTGACGGCCGTGGCGACCTGGTTCTGGTGCCGGCGGCAGGCGCCCGTGATGCGGCGGGAACGGATCTTGCCGCGATCCGAGACGTACTTCTTCAGGGTCGCGAGGTCCTTGTAGTCGACCTGGTCGATCTTGTCCCGGCAGAAGCCACAGGACTTGCGGCGCCCGGACCCGGGCCCGCCCTTCTTGGTGTCACGCCGGCGCGTGGGCCGGCTCCGCTGCTTCGCCACTGTTGGTAGGACCTCGCTCGAAGAAGACTGTCTGCACTCAGCGCCGCGGAGTGCGCGCGCGAACCCGCGCGGCCAGAGAGTGTAGGAGGTCATGGCCGAGCCCGCCCGGCACCGCTGCTTCGAGCAGTGCCGGGCAGCGGTCCGCTAGAACGGGATGTCGTCGTCGGCTGCGCTGGGCGCTCCGTTGCCCGAGGGCGCACCCGCGGGCTGGAAGTCGCTCTCGTTGACCGGGACGTCGGAGCGCGGCGTGAACCCGCCGCCGCCGCCGGGGCCGTCCTCGCGGCTGCTGAGGAACTGCACCGAGTCGGCGATGATCTCGGTCGACTGGCGCGTGTTGCCCTCCTTGTCCTGCCACTCGCGCCACTCGAGACGCCCGTCGAGCGCGATCGGGCGGCCCTTGGAGAGGAAGCGTGCGCAGTTCTCGCCCTGCGCGCCCCAGACCGTCACGTCGAAGTAGTTCGGCTTGTCCTCCCACTCGCCCGAGGAGTTGTTCTTGCGGCGCGTGTTGCAGGCGATCCGCAGCGAGCAGACCGACATTCCGCTGGGCAGCGAGCGCAGCTCGGGGTCGCGCGTCAGATTGCCTGTAAGCACGACGCGGTTGATGTTGGTAGCCGCCACTGAGGGCTCCTTTCCGTCCTTTGCAAAGTCTTCTCGGAGGGCCGAGTCTATGGCCGGACTCGGCGTCTTCCCTGCAAGGGTCGCAACTTGGGCGGATTTCTTGACAGCCTCGTTGCAGGCCGTCGCGAAGCCGTCGCTCCTAGCGCTCTATCTCGGCCGGCTGCTCCGCGGCCGCGGCTGCGGCGGACATGCGGAGGTCAGGCGGAGCGGGCGTGCCCTTGCGCAGCTTGATGATCCGGAAGCGGTTGACGCCGTCCGTGATCTTCAACGCGTGGGTGAGCTGGTTGAGCAGCTCGGACGTGCCCTGGAACTGCAGCAGGTGATAGTCGGCCGTCGGGCGCTTGCGGATCTCGTACGCCGTCGGGCGCAGTCCCCAGTCGTGCCGCGACACGATCTGCCCCTGGCGCTCGATGACCTGTTCGAGGCTGGCGAGGATGTTCGTGCGGCGCTCCTCCTCCGTCTCGGGATCGAGGAGGAGGATGAGGTCGTAGACGGGCTGCTCTGTGGCCATTCGGCGGGCCATG
The DNA here is from genome assembly GCA_035645355.1 of Solirubrobacteraceae bacterium. Lineage (GTDB taxonomy): Bacteria > Actinomycetota > Thermoleophilia > Solirubrobacterales > Solirubrobacteraceae > DASQMT01. The sequence continues at coordinate 6,856 of DASQMT010000207.1, forward strand.
CTAGCAACGGCCGGGGGCGAGCCGGCGCCGGCGCGCGCCTACGCGGAGCATGTGGACGCGGGTGCGATGGGGCAATGTCGGGCGGGCCTGCGCGCTCGTCGCAGCCATCGCGCTCGTGGTGGCGTGGCCGCGATTGGATGGTGGCGCGCCGGTGCTGCCGGGGGGCGAGGCGGTGCCGGTGGCGGGAGGTGACGAGGGGGTGACGCCGGCCTTGTCGCCGGCTGGGCCCCGGCGAACGGCTCCGGAGAGGGGCTCGGATCCGGCTGGGCGGCAGGCACGCGGGCGGGCGGGGTCCCGGCGAACGGCTCCCGTGATGGAGAGTGACGCGGCGCGGCGGCGGACACGCAGGCAGGTGCGACCCCGGGCCGCCGTGCCGGTCGAGGACTCTGCGCGCTGGCGACCGCACGCGCCTGCGCGGCCGCGGCCGGTTGCGGCGGGCGACGTGACGCCGCGAGTAGCGCCCGGGCCGCCGCCCGCGCCACCCGCGAGGGCCGACCCCGCGGAGCGCGAATTCGGCCCCGAGCGCTAGCCGCCTGCTGCGTTGCGACTTGGCGTCGCTAGCCGACGCGACTCGCAACCGGGCAGTCCCCCCCGACCTGTCTGGCGACTTGACGCCGTCATGCGACGTCAACTCGTCAGTGACCGTCCCGCCCCGCGCGTCGCCACCCACCACACGACCCGCCTTCGATGCGGCAGTTGACGTGGACCGCCGCTAGCCCGAGGCCGCGCCGCCCCGCGCCTTCTTGCGGATGTCGGCGATCTGCTCGTCGATCCAGTCCCCCGGATCGCGCGACGTGACGATCTCCTTGAGCCCCGCCGCCCGCCGCGCGCGCTCCGCCGCCGGCATCGCC
>DASQMT010000208.1:0-7508 GCA_035645355.1 Solirubrobacteraceae bacterium
GAGCGCGTCGACGGGCTGCGGCGCGCGTACGGCGCGCGCCGCGACGCGCTGCTCGCCGGTCTGGGCGCCGCGCTGCCCCCGGGCTCGACGCACAACCGCCCTGACGGCGGCATGGTCGTCTGGGCGCGCCTGCCCGACGGCTGGGACGCCGCCGCGCTGCTCGAGCGCGCGCTGGCGCACGAGGTCGCGTTCGTACCCGGCTTCCCGTTCTTCGCCGGCCCGCCCGACACCGCCGCCCTGCGGCTCTCGTTCACGACGCACCCACCCGCCGAGATCCGCGAGGGGCTGCGCAGGTTGCGCACGGCCTGGGCCTAGCTCAGGAGAGCGAGCACCCGCGCGGCGGCGGCCGCGGTCGGCTCGGCGTCGCCGATCGTGAGCTCCGGCGAGGCGGGCGCCTGGTATGGATCGTCCACGCCGGTGAGGCCCTGCAGCTCGCCGGCCCGGGCGCGCGCGTAGAGGCCCTTCGGGTCGCGGCGCTCGCACTCCGCCAGCGAGGTGGCGATCCAGACCTCGAGGAACGGGACGCCGGCGGCCACGTGGACCGCGCGCGCGGCGTCGCGGTCCGCGGCATAGGGCGAGACGAGCGCGACCAGCGCCACGACGCCGGCCTCGGCGAGCAGCGCCGCGGCATGCGCCGTCCGGCGGACGTTCTCCGCACGGTCGGCGGCGCTGAACCCGAGGTCGCCGTTGAGGCCGTGGCGGAGGTTGTCGCCGTCGAGGCGCAGCGCCGGGCGGCCGGCGCCGACCAGCAGCGCCTCGACCTCGACGGCGAGCGTCGACTTGCCCGACGCCGGCAGCCCCGTGAGCCAGACCGTCGCGCCCTCGAAGCCGAGCGCTCGCGCGCGGTCCACGGCGGTGACGCCGCCGTCGTGCCAGCGGGTGTCGGCGGACTTCACGCCTCGACCATAGCGGCGGCCCGCCGGCGACCGGCCCGAGACTCTAGGCCGCGGCGTGCATCCCGCACTCGCTCTTCTCGAGCCCCGCCCAGCGCCCCTCGCGACCGGCGCCCGGCAGCGTGCAGTGCGTGCAGCCGATCGAGGAATAGCCCTGGTCATGAAGCGGGTTGTACGGCAGGTCGTGGCGACTGATGTAGGCCCAGACGTCCCGCTCGGACCACGCCGCGAGCGGGCTCGCCTTCCAGAGGCCGTGGCGGTCGTCCCAGTCGAGCTCCTCGGTGCCGGCGCGATCGGGCGACTGGTCGCGGCGGACCCCCGCGATCCAGCAGTCGGCGTCGGCCAGCGCGCGCTGGAGTGGCTCGACTTTGCGCAGCGCGCAGCAGCGGTCGGGCTCCGTCGACCAGAGGCCGTGCACCCACTCACCACGGTAGGACTCGACCGTGATTCCGTAGCGCTCCTCGACCGCCCGCCATGTCGCGTAGGTCTGCTCGAACAGGACGCCGGTGTCGAGCGTGAAGATCCGCGCGCCGGGCGCGTGCCGGCGCACGAGGTCGACCAGCACGGCGGTCTCCTTCTGCCAGGAGGCGGCGAGCGCGAGGCGGTCCTCGCCGAAGCGCTCGACCACTTGGAGGATGACCTCTTCCGGTCGGGTGTGCGACATGGAACGGCAAACCTATCAAACCCGATCGACATTGAACCTATATAAGTCGAGCGGGATTCGCTAACTTGTGCGCATGGAGCCTTCGACCACCACGGGCCGCAAAGGATCGATCGAGAACCCGGAGGTCCACGAGGACGTTCCGGGGCACGTGATCCCGATCCTGCAGCGGGAGTTCGACGACTTCGACAACGAGGCCGAGAAGTTCCTCGCCGGGGAGACGGAGGAGACCGAGTTCATCGGCTTCCGGCTCAAGCAGGGCGTCTACGGCCAGCGCCAGGCGGACGTCCAGATGTGCCGCGTGAAGCTGCCCTGGGGCGGTATCAACCCGGAGCAGATGGAGATGTTCGCCGACGTGGTCGAGCGCTGGGCGCCGTTGAACAAGGCGCACATCACCACGCGCCAGAACATCCAGATCCACCACATTCCGCTGCGCGACATGGCCGCGCTGATCCGCGAGATCTCCTCGGTTGGCCTCTCCAGCCGCGAGGGGTGCGGTAATACCGTCCGCAACGTCACCGCCGACCCGTGGGCGGGCGTCTGCCACGACGAGCTCTGGGACCCGACGCCCTACGTCGGCGCCTACGTGCGCTATTTCGTGCGCCACCCGACGACGCAGCTGATGCCGCGCAAGGTCAAGACCGCCTTCACCGGCTCCGACACGGACCGCGCGCTGACCGGCATCCACGACATCGCCTTCATCGCACGCGAGCGCGACGGCGTGCGCGGCTTCGAGATCCGCGTCGGTGGCGGCACCTCGATCATGCCGCGCGTCGCGCCGACGCTGGTCGAGTTCGTGACCGCCGAGGACGGCGAGTACCTCAAGTGGGCCGAGGCCGTCTTCCGGATCTTCGACCGCCAGGACTGGCTGCGCGTCAACCGCGCCCGCGCGCGCATCAAGGTGCTGGTCGACAAGGTGGGGATCGAGGCCGTGCGCGAGATGGTGGAGGAGGAGCTGCGCGGCGACTGGGTCGCCGAGCGTGACTTCTCGATCGACCACCGCCTGTTCGTCCACGACGAGGAAGCCAACGCTCCGGCCCCGCGACCGGCATCCGGCTCGCCGAACGGCGACGGCTCGGGGTTCGCGCGCTTCGCCGAGGCCAACGTCGAGCCCCAGCGCCAGGAGGGCTTCTCGGCGGTCCAGGTCAAGGTCGTGCGCGGCGACCTGACTCCGGAGCAGTTCCGCGGCCTCGCGGCGATCATGCGCGAGTACTCGGGCGGCTACGCCCGCACGACCGTGCACCAGAACCTGCTGCTGCGCTGGGTTCGGGACGAGGCGGTCTACGACGTCTGGCGCCGATTGCAAGAGCTCGGCCTCGGCGATGCGGGCTCCGACGAGATCAACGACGTCGTCTCCTGCCCCGGGACCGACTCCTGCAAGCTCGGCATCACGAGCTCGATGGGGCTCAACCGCGCGGTCCAGGACCGGATCGAGTCGCTGGGCATCACCAACCCGCTGACACGCGGCATCCACATCAAGATGTCCGGCTGCCCGAACGGCTGCAGCCAGCACCACATCGGCAACATCGGGTTCTACGGCGCATCGATCAAAGTCGGCGAGCACACGATCCCCGCCTACGTGGCCCACATCGGCGGCAACTACGAGGGCGGCGAGATCGTCTACGGCGCACGCTTGAAGGTGCGGCTGCCCGCGAAGCGCGTGCCGGACGCTGTCGAGCGCTGGATCCGCGCGTACGAGGACGAGCGCACGGAAGGCGAGGTCTTCAACGCCTACGCGCAGCGCATCGGCACGAAGGCGTTCGAGGACAAGGTGCGCGACCTGGCGATGCCGGTCGAGTTCGGGCTCGAGACGATTACCCACTTCATCGACTGGAACCGCAACGTGCCGTTCCAGGTGATCCGCGGCGAGGGCGAGTGCGCGGTCTGAGGTAGCGTTGCGGGCGTGAACAGGCGCCCGCAGGTCGTGGTCCGCGGCGCGTCCGCATCGCCCGAGGAGGCCGCCGCCGCAATCGCCGCGGTCGAGCAGTATCTGCGCGATACGCGACCTCCGGCCGTGCCGCCGGAGCCCGCGCCGGAGCCGTGGCTGCGCGCTGCCCGGCTCGAGGCGGTCGGGCACGCGGCCGGCACCGCCTGGGAACCGTGGTAGTTCCCGTCCTCGGCCACGACGCCGTGCTCGCCGCCGTGTCGCCGGCGCAGGCGATCGAGCGGGTGCGCGACGCGTTCGCCGCCCACCACGCGGGCGAGTGGACGATGCCGTCCAAGGTCTACCTGCAGGCGCCGCCGCACGGCGACTTCCGCGCGATGCCGGCGCTCGGTGGCGGCTTCGCGATGCTCAAGTGGATCTCCTCGTTTCCCGGCAACCCGGCGGCGCACGGGCTGCCGACCGTGATGGGCGTCGTCTGCCTGTCGGACGCGGCGACCAGCGAGCCGCGCATGCTGCTCGACGCGCGCGCCGTGACCGCTCTGCGCACCGGCGCGGTCGCGGCCGTCGCGGCCCAGGCGCTGGCGCGCGCCGGCGCGGCGTCGGTGGGCGTGATCGGCTGCGGGCTGCACGGCGCCTGGGCGGCTCGCTGCCTGGTCGCCGCGGGCTACGGGCCGGGGGTCTGCGCGGACCCGCGCGCGGAAGCCGCGACCGCGCTCGCGGACGAGCTCGGCTGGGAGGCCGGCGAGCGCGCGGCGGCGCTCGCGTGCGATGTCGTCTGCTGCGTCACGCCCGGTCACGAGCCGGTCGTCGAGGCCACCGACCTGCGGCGCGGCATGCACCTGAACATGCTCGGCGCCGACGGGCCGGGCAAGGCGGAGGCGAGCATCGACGCGGTCGCGCGCTGCTCGCTGTTCTGCGACGAGTGGGAGCAGGCGTCGCACGGCGGCGAGCTGACGGGCGCGATCGCCGCCGGGGTCGTCGGCCGCGACGCGGTCACCGACCTCGGTGCCGTGCTGGCGGGCGCCGCGCCCGGGCGTACCGATGCCGAGGCGGTGACGCTGTTCGACAGCACCGGCCTGGCGATCCAGGACCTCGCGATCGCGATCGCCGCCCATGCGGCGTGGCGCGAGGGCCAGGTCCATGCGCAGCAGATCGCGCTCTAGCTGCGGCTGCCGTTCTGACAGGATGCGCGGATGCGCCGACCCCGCTGCGCGGCCGCCGTGCTCGCGCTGCTCGCCCTCGCGCCCGCCGCGGCCGCTGATCCGGCGGGCAGGACGACGCTCGAGGAGACCCTCAGGCCGGCACCGGGAACCGGTTTCACACCGCTCGCCGGCGGTCCGGGCGAACCCTACGCCGTCCGTCGCGGTGGCAGCGCCAAGGCCAAGCGGGGGCGCTCCGTGCGCCGTCACTCGCTGGCCTTCTTCGCCCAGCTCACCGACCCTCAGATCGTCGACGAGATGTCGCCCGCGCGCGTCGACTTCGTCGACGCCGCCGGCGGGCCGCTGAAGTCCTCGCACCGCCCGCAGGAGGCGCTCGGCACGCAGGTCTTCGACGCAGTCGTGCGCAACGTCAACGCGAACCGGCTCAGCCCGGTCGCGGACGGCGGCGGGCGGCGGGCCAAGCTCGGCTTCGCGCTCACGACCGGTGACCTCGCCGACAACCAGCAGCTCAACGAGACGCTGTGGTTCCGCACGGTGCTCGACGGCGGTCGCCTCGACCCGTTCTCGGGCAAGCCGGTCGGGACGGCCAATCCCTGCGGCGGAGCGACGACGGAGACGGTCGCGCGGCTCGACGCGGACGTCGCCGCCCGGGCCTACACCGGCGTGCAGGACTACGACGACTGGCGTGGCGCGCGCGCCGATCTCTACGCGGGTTACTGGGATCCGGACGAGGCGGCGTCCGCGGGCGGCGCGTACGCGAGCTTCCCGCGCTATCCGGGCCTGATGAACCGCGCGCAGGCCGCGTTCGACGCCGAGGGCCTGGTAGTGCCGTGGCTCGTCTCGCGCGGCAACCACGACGGGCTGATCCAGGGCAACGCGCCCGCGAGCACCGACATGTTCCGAACGATCGCCGTCGGCTGCCTGAAGGTCTTCCCGACGCCGGCGGTGGGCCCGGCGCAGTTCGTCGGCCGCGACGAGAGCGCGCTCTACGACGGCTTCAAGAATCCGGCGTTCATCGGCTCACTGCTCGCCGGCGCGCGCAACGTCCCCCCCGATCCGGATCGCCGCATCATCGACAAGGCCGAGTTCCGCGCGCTGATGGCACAGGGCAACGACGCCGCGCACGGCCTTGCCGCCACGCCGCGCGCGCAACTGCGCAAGTCGCGCGGCACCGCGAGCTACTACGCCGTCGCGCCGCGCCGCGGCACCCGCTTCATCGCGCTCGATACCGTCGCGGAGGGCGGCGGCCAGGGGGGCAACCTCGATCATCCGCAATACCGCTGGCTCGAGCGCCAGCTGCGCAAGGCGCGGACGCGCGACGAGCTCGTCGTCGTCTTCGGCCATCACACCCTGGCGACGATGACCAACACGACGGCGGACGAGGCGGCCGGCGTCTGCGCGCCCACCGACGAGCCCGGCTGTGACGCCGACCCGCGCCGCTCGGCGCCGGTCCACCGCGGGCTGGCGGGGAGGCGGACGCTGCGCGCGCTGCTGGCCGCCAACCGGCACGTGATCAGCTACGTCGCGGGACACACGCATGCCAACGCGGTGCGCTTCTTCAAGGGTCGCAACGGTCGCGGGTTCTGGGAGATCAACACGGCGTCGCACATCGACTGGCCTCAGCAGAGCCGGCTCGTCGAGGTGATGGACAACCGCGACGGCACGCTGTCGATCTTCGGCACCGTGCTCGACAGCGCGGCGCCGCCGGCCGCCCCCGCGCCGGGCCCTGCCGCCGGGTTCGACCTCGACGGGCTCGCGTCGCTCGGCCGCACGCTGTCGTTCAACGACCCGCAGCGGCTCGAGTCAGAAGGCGGCGGTGAGGAGAGCGACAAGCGCGGCGGGCGGCGGGACCGCAACGTGGAGCTGCTGGTCCGCGACCCGCGCTAGGGCGCCGACGGCGATGGATCCGCTGATCGTCGTCTTCGGCTTGGGTGTCGGGGTGCTCGTCGGGCTGACCGGAATCGGCGGCGGCTCGCTGATGACGCCGCTGCTGCTGATCGTGATCGGCACGCAGCCCGTGGTGGCGATCGGCACGGACATCGCCTACGGCGCGCTGACGAAGACCGTCGGCGGCTGGCAGCACCTGCGCAGCGGCACCGTCGACCTCGGGGTCTCGAAGTGGCTCGCGTTCGGCAGCGTGCCCGGCTCGCTCGCGGGAGTCGTCCTGGTGGAGCTGCTGCCGTCACCGCCGGACGAGGCGTTGCTGTGGGGTGTCGCGGCAGCGCTCGCGCTGACAGCGCTGGTGACGCTCGGGCGCGCGCTGTTCGTGCCGAAGGTGCACGAACGCGAGCGCGACAGCGTGACGCTGACCGCGCGGGCGAAGCGCATGGCGGTCGCTCTCGGCCTTGTGCTCGGCTTTGTGCTCGGCGTGACCTCGGTCGGCAGTGGCGCCCTGATCGGCCTGGCGCTGATCCTCGTCTTCCGGCTCACGCCGCATCGCGTGGTCGGCACGGACGTGTTCCACGCCGCGGTGCTGCTCTGGGCGGCGGGACTGGCGCACGTGATCGCGGGCAACGTCGACTACGGGCTGATGGCCAACATCCTGCTCGGGTCCGTTCCGGGCGTGCTCCTCGGCGAGCGGCTCGCCCGGCGCGTGCCGGCCGCCGGTCTGCGCCCCGCGCTGGGCGCGGCGATGCTCGCCTCGGCGCTGGGTGTCTCCTCCAAGGCGGGACTGGACCTGCCCGCCTACGCGATCGTCGGCCCGCCGCTGGTGGCGCTCGCACTTGCGTACTGGCTCAGCCGCAACCGCGCCCAACGCAGTGATGCCACGTCGGCTCCGGTCAGCTGAGCGCTCGCGTCGGCGAGGCGTGACTCAAACGACGGGCGCAGCTGCCGATAAACACCTACATGTATCGATGCTCCTGGCGCAGGCTGCTGCTCTTCGTGACGACTGCGCTTGCCGTATTGGT
>DASQMT010000209.1:0-5859 GCA_035645355.1 Solirubrobacteraceae bacterium
GGATAGCGCTCCTCCATCCGCTGCATGAAGCGATCGCGCGTGACCTTGGCGATCACGGAGGCCGCGGCGATCGCGGCGCTCGTCGCGCCTCCGCCGACCACGGGCCGCTGGGCGAAGCCGGTCGGCGGCACGGGGAAGCCGTCGGAGAGGCACAGGCTGCCCTCGCAGCCGACACGGGCCAGCACGTCGCGCAGGGCGGCCAGGTTGGTCTTGTGCAGCCCGCGCGCGTCGATGCCGCGCACGCACCGCGAAGTCACGGCGACCTTCGTCGCGGCGCGCAGCACGCGCGGGTAGAGCGCTTCCCGGCCCTCCGTCGTGTGCTGCTTGGAATCGTTGAGCGCGGACAGCGAGCGCAGGTCCGAGAGCGTCAGCGCCTCGTAGTCGAACAGCACCGCGGCCGCGACTAGTGGGCCGGCGAGGCAACCGCGCCCGGCCTCGTCGGCGCCGGCCACGAAGCGCGCACCCAGAGCGCGGTCGTAGCGGAACAGGCGCGAGCCGGACGGGCGCCGGCGCCGCCGCGCGCGCCGTGTGTCGCGGGCGGTCGCGGGCGCCGCCACCACCTCGTCCTCAGAGCAGGCCGATGCGCTTCGGGGGCCAGTAAGTGGAGAAGGCGCCTCCGATGATCCAGTCACGCGGGACGGGTCCCCAGAAGCGGCTGTCGTCGGATGCCCCACGGTTGTCGCCCATCATGAAGTAGTGATCGGCGGGAACGGTGAACTCGCGCGGGAAGTTGCATCCCTCACCGCCCTGGCAGGGCCGCGTGAAGCTCTCGGGCTGGCGCTCCCCATTGAGGATCACGTTCCCGTTGCGGATCGCCAGGCGGTCGCCCGGTCCCGCCACCACGCGCTTGATGAAGTTGACGTCCGCCTTCTCGGCCGTCGGCCTGGCGCACGCCTGGCCCTCGGGCGGCGGTCCGCCGCCGCAGTTGTTGTCCTGCTCAGCGCCGGTCGGCGGATGGAACACCACCACGTCGCCGACGCTCGGATCGCTGAAGCGCGCGCCGATGCGATTGACCAGCACGCGCTGGCCGACCTCGAGCGTCGGCACCATCGACTCCGACGGGATCCGGTAGGGCTTCACCAGGAACGCCTGGATGCCGAGCGCGAGACCCAGCGCCACGACCACGATCATGACCAGCTCCAGCAGCGAGCCGGAGCCTGATGACTTCTTCTTCACGCTAGTGGTCGACATCGGGGGCCGCGGCCGCGGGGGCCTCGGCCTCCTCGGCGGCGGCCGGCTCGGTGCCGGCCGCGGCCACTGCCGCAGGTTCGTGCAGCAGGCCGGCTTCCACGACTTCCTCGGGACCGGTGTAGCGACGCTCGCGCACACGGGCACGCTTGCCCACGCGGCCGCGCAGGTAGTAGAGCTTCGCGCGCCGCACGTCGCCGCGGGCTGCGACCTCGATGCGCTCGATTTTCGGCGAGTGCACGGGGAACGTGCGCTCGACGCCGACGCCGAAGGACTGCTTGCGAACCGTGAAAGTCTCGCGCACGCCCTCGCCCTGGCGCTTGATGACCACGCCCTCGAACACCTGCGTGCGGCGGCGCGTGCCCTCGATCACCTGGAAGTGGACGCGCACGCGGTCGCCGGCCTGGAACGCGGGCACGCGGCGGAGCTGCGAGCGCTCGAGGCTGTCGATGATGGTGCTCATAGCGAAGAAAAGCCGCGAGAGCCAGGGAGGCTGTCGCAGCGGCGGCCTATGGTAGCGAAGCGCCTCCCGGCTCCCGGGCGCGCTCGCGCGACTGCTCCGCGCGCCAGTCTCGGATCCGAGCGTGGTGGCCGCTGAGCAGCACCTCCGGAACCGTCCAGCCACGCCAGTCGGCAGGACGCGTGTAATGCGGATACTCAGGCGCGCCGCCGAGCGCCGCGCTGAAGGACTCCTCGTGTGCCGAGCTCTCGTGCCCGAGCGCGCCGGGCAGCTTGCGCAGCACCGCCTCGCAGACGACCATCGCGGCCAGCTCTCCTCCTGCCAGCACGTAGCGCCCGATCGAGAGCTGGTCGGAGCAGAAATGGTCGAGAATGCGCTCGTCGAAGCCCTCGTAGCGTCCGCACAGGAGCGTCAGCTCGTGCTCTGCAGCGAGCTCGGAGACGAAGGCGTCGTCGAGCAGCCGCCCGCCGGGCGTGAGCGCCACCACGCGGCGGCGCTCGCGCAGCACGACCGGATCCTCGCCGTAGCGCGCCCGCAGCGCGGCCTCCACGACGTCGACGCGCAGCACCATCCCCGCCCCACCGCCGAACGGGGTGTCGTCGACCTGGCCGGCCGACAGCGGCGTGTGGGCGCGCGGGTCGACACACTCGAGCACCGAGCCGAGCGCGAGCGCGTTGGCCACGTGACGCTGCCCGCGAAACCATTCGAACCACTGCGGAAACAGGGTGAACACGTCGATCTGCACGCGCCTCACTCCCCCAGGAACGCCAGGTCGACGTCGATCCGGCGCGCGGCCACGTCGACCGCACGGATCGCGTCGCTCACCATCGGGACCAGCAGCTCGCGGCCGTCCTCGCGCACGACTTCGAGTGCCTCGCACGAGGGCAACGGCAGCATCCGCCGCACCTCGCCGACGTGCCGCCCGCCGTCCCAGCCGGCGCAGCCGGCCAGCTCGTGGGCCCAGTACTCGCCCGGCTCGAGCGCCGGCGCGCGCTCCGGCGGCACCGCGAGCGGGGCGCCGCGCAGCGCCTCCGCGGCCTCGCGACCCGAGTGACCGGCGAGCCGCAGGATCGGTCGCTCGTCGGTGCCGGCGCGACGCACGATCCGCTCCGGCCGGCCGTCCACGAAGATCTCGTCGAGGTCTGCCAGCAGGCGCACGTCGGGCCGCGTCACGTGGAACGAGCCGTCGAGCCCGTGCGGTCGCCCGACCCGCCCGGCCTCGAGCAAGGGCTCGGTCATTCCACGATGTCGACGAGCACGCGGCGGTTGTCCTTGACCGCCGCCGCCTTGATCACGGTGCGCAGCGCGTGCGCGGTGCGGCCGCCGCGGCCGATCACCTGGCCATAGTCGTCGTCGCCGACCGACAGCTCGAGCACGAGCGTGCCGTCGTCCTCGTCGAACTCCTCGACGCGCACGCGGTCGGGCTGGTCCACGAGGGCGCGGGCCAGGTACTCGAGCAGCTCCCGCATCGGAGCGCTACTTGGCCGGGGGCTGGATGCCCTGGGTCTTCAACAGCTTGCGCACCGTGTCCGACGGCTGCGCGCCGCGATCGAGCCAGTGACGTACGCGCTCGGCGTCCAGGACGATCGTCGACGGGTCGGTCTGCGCGTTGTAACGGCCGATCGTCTCGATCACGCGGCCGTCGCGCGGCGAGCGGCGGTCCGCGACCACCACGCGCCACACCGGGTCCTTCTTCCCGCCGACGCGGGTGAGTCGCATGCTGACTGACATTGGCGGGGCGCCAGTCTAGCGGTTCCTCATGAGCTGCCCCAGGTCGGGCATCTTGCCCTGCTGCAGCCCCTTCATCATCTTGCGCATCTCCCCGAACTGCTTCACGAGCTGGTTGACCTGCTGCACGCTCGTGCCCGAGCCCTTGGCTATCCGGAGCCTGCGCGAGCCCTTGATCAGCTCGGGATGGCGCCGCTCGTACTGCGTCATCGAGTGGATGATCGCCTCGATCCGGTCGAACTCCTTCTCGTCGACCTCCATCTTGGAGAGCTGGTGGCCGGCGAGCCCCGGGATCATGCCCAGCAGCGAGGTCAGCGGTCCCATCTTGCGGATCCGCTTGAGCTGCTCGAGGAAGTCGTCGAGGCCGAACTGGTTCTTGCGCAGCTTGCGCTCGAGCGCGACCGCCTCGTCCTCCTCGATCGAGCGCTCGGCTTTCTCGATGAACGACAGCACGTCGCCCATGCCGAGGATCCGCTGGGCCATGCGGTCGGGGTGGAAGCGCTCGAAGTCGCCGAGCTTCTCGCCCGTCGAGGCGAACAGGATCGGCTTGCCGGTGACCGCCTTGACCGACAGCGCGGCACCGCCGCGGGCGTCGCCGTCGAGCTTCGAGAGCACGACGCCGTCGAACTGCGCCACATCGGCGAACTGCTCCGCGACGTTGACCGCGTCCTGGCCCGTCATCGCGTCGACCACGAGCAGCACGACATGCGGCCGGATCGCCTTGCGGATGTTCGCCAGCTCGGCCATCAGCGCCTCGTCGACGTGCAGGCGCCCGGAGGTGTCGACGATCAGCACGTCCTTGCCGTCGCGCTTGGCCTGGTCGAGCGCCCAGGTGGCGATCGCGACGGGGTCGCGGTCGGTGCCCTGCTCGTAGACCGTCGCGCCGGCCTGGCCGCCGACCTTCACGAGCTGCTCGACGGCCGCCGGCCGGTAGACGTCACAGGCCGCGACGGCGACCGCGGAGGAGCGCTCCTCGCGCAGCCAGCGCGCCAGCTTGGCGGTCGCGGTCGTCTTGCCCGAGCCCTGCAGGCCGGCCATCAGGATCACGGTCGGCGGGCGCGGCGAGAACGTCATCCCTGCCGACTGGCCGCCCATGAGCGCGGTCAGCTCCTCGTTGACGATCTTGACGACCTGCTGGCCGGGGTTGAGCTGCTTGGCGACGTCGGCGCCGAGGCAGCGCTCCTTGACCGTCGCGGTGAACTGCCTGACGACCTTGAAGTTGACGTCCGCCTCCAGCAGCGCCAGGCGGATCTCGCGCATCGCCGCGGTGATGTCGTCCTCGGTCAGCGCGCCGCGCTGGCGCACCCCGGAGAGCGTGCCCTGGAGCTTCTCGGCGAGGGAGTCGAACACGGCTCAGACTCTAGTTGGTGGCTCGAGCCGCCCTCGACATGCTGCAGGCGGTCGAACGGCGGCATCGAGCACAGGCTCGCGGTGGCCGCCTCGACGCGACAACGCCGCGAGGTCAGCCGCCTTCGCCCAGCTCGGGCGGGATCCGGCCCGCGCCGAGCGAACCCGGCGACGTCGCGCCCGCCGCCTCGGCCGCCGCCGCCTCCGCCGCCCGCGCCGCGTCGGCCGCGTCGGCCGCCGCCTTGGCGTCGATCTCGTCCGAGCCGGACGGGCGCCGCGGCTTGCGCGGCCGGTCGGCCGGCGCGCCGTTCGGCGCCACCTCCGGCTGAGTCTGGGCGCCGAGCGCGCCGGTGATCCCGGCCAGCGCCTGCGAGAAGTCCGACGGGATCACGAACACCTTGTTGGCCGAGCCCTGCGCGAGCTGGGGCAACATCTGCAGGTACTGGTAGGAGAGCAGCATCTGGTCGGGCTGGCTGGCGTGGATCGCCTCGAAGACCGTCTCGATCGCCTTGGACTCGCCCTCCGCGCGCAGGATCGCCGCCGTGCGGGCGCCCTCCGCCTTGAGCACCGCCGCCTGCTTCTCGCCCTCTGCCGTGAGGATCTGCGACTGCTTGGTGCCCTCGGCGGTCAGGATCGCCGCGCGGCGGTCGCGCTCGGCGCGCATCTGCTTCTCCATCGCCTCCTGCACCGTGCGCGGTGGCTCGACCGACTTGAGCTCGACGCGGTTGACGCGGATCCCCCAGCGGCCCGTCGCATCGTCGAGCACCAGGCGCAGCTGCGTGTTGATGTTGTCGCGCGAGGTCAGCGTCTCCTCGAGCGTCAGGCCGCCGATCACGTTGCGCAGCGTCGTCACGGTCAGCTGCTCGATCGCCTGCAGCGGGTTCGCGATCTCATACGTGGCGGCCTTCGGGTCGGTGACCGTGAAGTAGATCACCGTGTCGATCCCGACCACCAGGTTGTCCTCGGTGATCACAGGCTGCGGAGGGAACGCGACGACCTGCTCGCGCAGGTCGAGCAGCGGCTTGACGCGGTCGATGAACGGCACGATCAGCGTCAGGCCGGCATCCAGCGTGCGCGTGTAGCGCCCGAGCCGCTCGACGACCCCCGCGCGCGCTTGAGGAACGATCCGCACGCCC
>DASQMT010000210.1:0-3186 GCA_035645355.1 Solirubrobacteraceae bacterium
GCATGATCGCGCCCGACGACACCACCTTCGAGTGGGTGATCGGCCGCGACGCCGCGCCGGCCGAGGTGCCCGACGAGTGGCGCGACCTCCGCACCGACGAGGGCGCGACCTACGACACCGAGGTCGCCGTCGACGCGGACGCGCTCTCGCCGCAGGTCACGTGGGGCACGACGCCGGGGATGGTCGTGCCCGTCACGGCGGAGGTCCCCGAGCCGGAGACCGAGACCGACGAGCGCGCGCTGCGCTACATGGACCTCGAGCCCGGCACGCCGGTGCAGGACATCCGGCTCGACCGCGTCTTCATCGGCTCGTGCACGAACGCCCGCATCGGCGACCTGCGCGCCGCGGCGCGTGTGGTCGACGGGCGCAGCGTGGCGCCTGATGTCCGCGCGATGGTGGTGCCCGGCTCCGAGCAGGTGCGCGCGCAGGCCGAGGCGGAGGGGCTGCACCGGGTCTTCACCGCGGCCGGCTTCGACTGGCGCACGGCCGGCTGCTCCATGTGCCTCGGCATGAACCCCGACATCCTCGCGCCGGGCGAGCGCTGCGCCTCGACCTCGAATCGCAACTTCGAGGGCCGCCAGGGCCGCGGCGGGCGCACGCACCTCGTCTCGCCCGAGATGGCCGCCGCCGCGGCGATCGAGGGCCACTTCGTCGACATCCGGAACTGGGGCTGAGATCTGAGATGGAGCCCGTACGCGTGATCGCCGGACCCGTCAGCGTGCTCGACCGCGCCGACGTCGACACGGACCAGATCATCCCGAAGCAGTTCCTCAAGCGGGTCGAGCGCACCGGCTTCGGCGAGTTTCTGTTCTACGACTGGGCGCGGGAGCCGGGCTGGGACCTGCCGCCGAACCCGATCCTCGCCGCGGGGCCGAACTTCGGCTGCGGCTCGAGCCGCGAGCATGCGCCCTGGGCGCTGCAGGACTACGGCTTCCGGGCGGTCGTGTCGGCGAGCTTCGCCGACATCTTCTTCTCCAACTGCACCAAGATCGGGCTGCTCCCCGTGGTGCTGCCCGAGGAAGACGTGCGCGCGCTGATGGCGGCCGGCGAGGCCGAGATCGACCTCGAGGCGCTGACGGTGCGCTTCGACGGCCGCGCGGTGCCCTTCGGACTCGAGCCCGAGCGCCGGCGGCGGCTGCTGGAGGGCCTGGACGACATCGCGCTGACGCTCCAGCAGGGCGCCGCGATCGCCGCGTACGAGGCCGGGCGCGAGCGCCATGGCCCTGTGACGACGAGCCTGTGACCCATCGCATCGTCACGCTGCCGGGGGACGGCATCGGCCCCGAGATCATGCGCAGCGCGACGCGCGTGCTCGACGCCGTGGGCTCGTTCTCCTACGACGAGCACGCGTTCGGCGGCGCCGCGATCGATGCCCACGGAACGCCGCTGGCGGACGCGACAGTGACGGCATGCAGGGAGGCCGACGCGGTGCTGCTGGGCGCCGTCGGCGGCCCGCGCTGGGACTCGACCGAGGCGGACGCGCCGCGGCCCGAGCAGGGCCTGCTCGGGCTGCGCCAGGCGCTCGGCCTCTACGCGAACCTGCGCCCCGTGCGCCCGCTGCCGGCGCTCTACGACGCCAGCCCGCTCAAGCGCGAGCTCATCGACGGCACCGACCTGCTCGTCGTGCGCGAGCTCACAGGCGGGATCTACTTCGGGCCCAAGACGCGCAGTGAGTCCTACGCCTCCGACCTGTGCGAGTACACGACGCCGGAGATCGAGCGGATCGCCCGCGTGGCGTTCCGCGCCGCGCGCACCCGCGTCACGAGCATCGACAAGATGAACGTGCTCGAGACCGGCCGGCTGTGGCGGGAGGTCGTGATGCGCGTGCACTCGGCCGAGTTCCCGAACGTCGAGCTCGAGCACCAGCTCGTCGACTCCGCCGCGATGAAGCTGATCGCCGCGCCGCGCCACTTCGACGTGATCCTCGCCGACAACATGTTCGGCGACATCCTCTCTGACGAGGCGGCGATGCTGACCGGCTCGCTGGGGATGCTGCCGAGCGCGAGCCTCGGCGACGCCGCTCCCGGCCTGTTCGAGCCCGTGCACGGCTCTGCGCCCGACATCGCGGGCAGCGGAGCGGCGAACCCGCTGGCGATGATCCTCTCGGCGGCGCTCATGCTGCGGCACGGACTCGCCCTGGAGACCGAAGCCGCTGCCCTAGAATCGGCGGTCGACCGGGCCCTGGCAGGCGGATTGCGCACCGCCGACCTGGGCGGAGGCGCGACGACCGCCGAAGCCACCGAGGCGGTGCTCAAGGAGCTGGCAGCGTGAAGCAGGCGGACCTGATCTGGATGAACGGGGAGCTCGTGGCCTGGGAGGACGCGAAGGTGCATGTGCTGACGCACGCTCTGCACTACGGCACGGGCGTGTTCGAGGGCATCCGCGCGTACGACACACCGCGCGGCACCGCGATCTTCCGCCACCAGGACCACATCGACCGGCTGTTCCGCTCGGCCGGGATGTACCTGATGGACATCCCCTACACGCGCGAGGAGCTGCGCGCCGCGACCCACGAGACGATCGCCCGCAACGGCCTCAAGTCGTGCTACATCCGGCCGCTCGTCTACCGCGGCGCAGGCCCGATGGGCCTGTTCCCGCTCGACAGCCCGGTCGAGGTGGCGATCGCGGTCTGGGAGTGGGGCAGCTATCTCGGCGACGAGGGCAAGCGCCACGGCGTGCGCGGCAAGGTGTCCTCGTTCCGGCGCATCTCGTCGGACTCCGTGATTCCGGCGGCCAAGGCGACCGGCCAGTACGTCAACTCCGTGCTGGCCAAGATCGAGGCGCACAAGGCCGGCTACGAGGAGGCGATCCTGCTCGACGACCGCGGCATGGTCTGCGAGGGCTCCGGCGAGAACCTGTTCTTCGTGCGGGACGGCGAGATCGCGACACCCGGCTTCAGTGCCGACATACTCGGCGGCATCAATCGCAGCTCGGCGATCACGATCGCGCGCGACCTCGGATACACCGTCGTCGAGCGCGACGTCGCGCGCGGCGAGCTCTACCTCGCCGACGAGATCTTCATGACGGGCACGGCGGCCGAGCTGACGCCGCTGCGCGAGGTCGACGACCGGCCTGTCGGCAGCGGCGAGCCCGGCGCGATCACCCGCGCCATCCAGGCCGAGTTCGAGGACGCGCTGCACGGTCGCTCCGAGCGCTACGCCGAGTGGCTCGACCTTCTGCCCCGCT
>DASQMT010000211.1:0-2279 GCA_035645355.1 Solirubrobacteraceae bacterium
ATGCCCCAAGCGTCGCAGACACATTTCGGCACAAGGGGTTGTGCCGCACCTTCGAGCGGCCGACACTGTTACAAGACCCGGATGATCCGACGCACGCTGCTCCTTGCCGCCGTGGCAACGGCCTTGATGGCCTCCTCCGCGGGCGCCGCCGACCACGTCCGTGACGAGGTGATCGTGCGTGAGGGGTCGGAGTCCGCGCCGGTCAGCCGCGTAGTGAAGGTCGACCCGGGCAGCACCGTGCACGCGACGATCGCCCGCTTGCGCCAGCGCCCGGGCGTGCTCAGCGCGACGCCGAACTACATCGCGCGGGCGAGCTTCCTGCCCACCGACCCCGGCCGCGGCCGCGCGCCGGGCGGCTGGCAGGCGCTGCAGTGGAACTTCGCCGGCCCGTTCGGGGTCAACGCGCCGGAGGCATGGGACAACGTCGCCCGCGTCAACCGGTCGGGCGGGCGCGGTGTGGTCGTGGCGGTGCTCGACACCGGCGTCGCCTACTCCGACCGCGGGCGCTTCAGGCGCTCACCCGACCTGCGCGCCACGCGCTTCAAGCGCGGCTACGACTTCGTCGACCGTGACCGCTTCCCGCACGACCTGCACGGCCACGGCACCCATGTCGCGTCCACGATCGGCGAGAGCGTCGACAACGGCGTCGGCGTCACCGGGCTGGCGTACGGCGCGACGATCGTCCCGGTGCGCGTGCTCGACCGTCTCGGCGCCGGCGACAGCGCCGCCATCGCTGCCGGCATCCGGTTCGCCGCGCGCCGGCGCGTGCACGTGATCAATCTGTCGTTCGAGTTCGGCGCCGCGCTGCGCGCGCGCGACATCCCGGAGATCATGGACGCGTTGCGCCTCGCCCGCCGCAAGGGCGTGCTCGTGGTCGCGGCCTCAGGCAACACGGCGGCAGGGGTGGTCGCCTATCCCGCGCGGGCACCTGACGTGCTGTCGGTCGGTGCCACGACGGAGCACGGGTGCCTGGCCGAGTACTCCAACCAGGGACGGATGCTCGACATCGTCGCGCCGGGCGGCGGCCGCGACGCCGCGCTGAGCGACGATCCGAACTGCCGCCCGTCGGACGACTCTGGGCGCGACATCGTGCAGATGACCTTCACCTCCAGCGTGCGCAGATTCGGGCTGCCCGCTCGCTTCGAGGGCACCTCGATGGCGGCCCCGCACGTGTCCGCCGCCGCAGCGCTCGCGATCGCCTCCGGACTGCTCGGCGAGCGACCCTCGCCGGGGGCGATCGCGTCGTGGCTGGAGCGGACGGCACGCGACCTCGGGCCACCCGGCCACGACGACGTCTACGGCGCCGGGCTCGTCGACGCGCGCGCCGCGACTACTACGCCGCCCGCCTGACCTCTCAGTTCGTCCGGATGATCATCACGGCGCAGGGCGCGTGGTGGGTGACCTTGTCGGGGACCGAGCCGAGCAGGAAGCGCTCCGCCCCGGTCGTGCCCTTGCTGCCGACCACGATCAGGTCCGCGTTCAGCTCCTCCGCCACGTCGAGGATCGCATCGGCCGGGTCGCCCTCGCGCGCGAAAGAGCGCGAGCCGATCGCCGCCGCCTGGGCACGCGCGGCCGCCTCAGCGAGCGTCGCGTCGACATCCTCGCGCGGGGCCACGGTCCACCGCGGATCGCCCGGCCCGGAGCGCGACCCGGCGAGCGTCCGCTGCCAGGTCGGCGGCTCGTAGGCCGACACCAGCTCGAGCTGCGCGCCGGTCAGCCGGGCCAGCTCGATCGCCGCGCCGACGGCCTTGTGAGCGGTCTCCGAGCCGTCCGTGCCGACCACGATCGAGCGGAACACGGCGCGATCATACGAGCTTGACGATCGCGATCACCGCGCTGATCAGCACGCACACGACGATCGCGGCCTGCACCCAGATCCAGAACGGCGCCACCACACGAGGGTAGCCCCGCGGCAGTTGCGCGCGCTATGCGTGCGACTCGATCCGCTCCGTCCCCCGGGCCGTGACGGTCGTGACCGGCACGCCCAGGCCGGCCACCTTGTGCGGCAGGTCGAGCTTGAGCCAGCGCGACACGCGCGAGGGCAACGTCGAGATGATCACCTCGTCGAAGCCGTGCAGGTTGAGCGCATCCTGGATCGCGGCGTAAGGCTCGTGGCTCCCGACCATCGGCTCGACCGGCGCGCCGGCGGCCTCCTCGAGCAGCGGCAGGGCGAGCTCGAGGGTCGCCTCCGCCTCGGACGATCCCTGATCCTCCGGGTTCACGAGCTGATGCAGGCCGTGGGCGGAGGAGGGCACGAGCAGCGTGAAGGCTGCCGGGCT
>DASQMT010000212.1:0-10502 GCA_035645355.1 Solirubrobacteraceae bacterium
GACCCCGAGCGCGTGACCGCGCTCGTCCGGGCCGGCCACGCGCCGCTGCGGGACCTGATCGGCGCGCTGCACTCCAAGCTGCTGCTCGACGAGCTGCGGCGCCTCACGGGCCGACACGCGTGACTCCGCCCACCCGCCCGAGCACGTCGAGCGGATCCACCTGATCAAGCGCCTGCAGGAGGAGCGCCATCTGCCGCTGCGGGAGATCCGGGAGCTGCTGGCGCACCGCCAGCCGCGTACCCCGCGCGTGGCGGTAGAGCTGCCCGCGAATCTGCTCGACCGGCTCGCCGAGCTTGGCATGCTGACGCCCGACCAGGACGGCTACGACCCCTACGACGTCGCGATCATCGCCGCGCTCGCTCGCTCCGGGGATGGCGAGCTGGGCCTCACCGTGGAGGACGCGCTGCGCTGCCGCGACGCGCTGCGCCCGCTGGTCCAGCGCGAGGCGCAGGCTCTCCGTGACGTGGAGCCCGAGCGCGCCACCGCGCTCGTCCGGGCCGGCCACGCCCCGCTGCGCGATCTGGTCGGCGCGCTGCACTCCAAGCTGCTGCTCGAGGAGCTGCGGCACGTCACGGGGGACCCCGGGTGACTCCGCCGCACGATGACTCGTCATCGGCTCGCAGCGGCGCGCAGGTATCCTCGCGGCTCTAGGGGTTGACCGACGAGTCAACCCGGTCGACGAGAGGACCGCCGATGCTCGCCGCAGCCGTCCAGCTCAGTTCCACACCCGACCGCGACCGCAATCTCGAGGCGGCCGACCGGCTGACGCGCGCCGCCGCCGCACGCGGCGCCGAGCTCGTCGTGCTGCCGGAGAAGTGGCCGGTGCTGGGCACGCCCGAGCAGACCGCCGCCGGCGCCGAGCCGCTCGACGGCCCGGTGCTCGATTGGGCGCGCGGCGCCGCGCGCGAGCTCGGGATCGATCTCGTGGCGGGCTCGATCGCCGAGCGCATCGAGGGCGCCGAGCGCGGCGCCAACACCAGCGTCCACGTCGGCCCCGACGGCGAGGACCGGGCCGTCTACCGCAAGATCCACATGTTCGACGGCGAGGTGGGCGGGCGGACGTACCGCGAGTCAGAGCACGAGGCGGCCGGCGACGAGATCGTGCTCTCCGAGCTTGCCGACGGCAACGGCGTCGGCCTGACGATCTGCTACGACCTGCGCTTCCCCGAGCTGGCCCGCATCCTCGCCGTGCGCGGCGCGCGTGTCCTGACCGTCCCCGCAGCCTTCACCGAGACGACGACGCGCGACCACTGGGAGATCCTGCTCCGCGCGCGCGCGATCGAGAACCAGTGCTTCGTGATCGCCGCCAACCAGGTCGGCGAGCCGGCGCCCAGGATGCGAACCGGCGGGCGCTCGATGATCGTCGACCCCTGGGGGCTGGTGCTCGCCCAGGCGCCGGACTACGAGACGGTGATCCTCGCCGAGCTCGACTTCGAGCGGCTCGCGCGCATCCGCAGCAAGTTGCCCTCGCTTGCCAACCGCCAGAGCGCCGCCTACCGCTGGCCCGCCGAGGTCGGAGCGTGAGACCGCCCGCCGCGACGCCAAGGAGTTCGTCGTCGAGACGATCTGCAACGGCCTCGAGGCGCATCACGACCGCGTCCCTGCTTAGACTCTCGTCGACATGATGGAAAACGAGATGGTCAAGCGGCTGATGTGGTCCGGTCTGCTGACTGGCGTCGGACTGCTCGCCTCCTTCGCGACGACGAGGATCGCCCACGAGATTTGGGTGCGGGTCTTCGGGGAGGATCCCCCGGAGTGAGCGACGATCCCGACAAGGTCGGCGCCGTCGGCGCCGGCGCCGACGAGGGCGCGGCAGTGGAACGCGAGACTGCCGGCGCCTCGACGACCGGACCGAGCGCCGAGGCGCTCTCGGAATCCGAGGCGCGCGGCGCGGAGCTGCGCGAGGAGCTCGCGGTCACGGACGAGCGCCGCGCCGAGGAGGAGCGCGACAAGGCGCACGACGCCGTCGTGGCCGCGGAGCGCGAGGAGTCCAAGAAGGAGGAGAAGCGGCGCGAGGCCGAGGAGCGCAAGCAGGCCGCGATCGCCGAGGCGGAGCGTGCGCGCGACCGCGCCGAGGACACGGACGGCGAGACGACCGCGCCGCGTGGCGCGACCGTCTCGGGCGCCAGCTTGAGCTCGCCGGGCAGCGGCACCCCCAGCGCTCCGGAGTCCGGAACCCGCTCCCAGCCCGAGGTGCTGCAGCGGCTAACGGCGGCGGTGGACGATCCCGAGAAGCCCGAGCGGCTGCTCGGGGCGGCCTTCGCCGGCGCGTTCCTGCTCGCCCGCGTGCTGAAGAGGGTCACGCGATGAGCCCCGACCGGCAGACGAGCGAGCTCGGGCGGGCGATCCAGGAGATCACGGAGAAGGCCCAGCTGCTCGTCCACGAGGAGATCGAGCTGGCCAAGGCCGAGATGACCGAGAAGGTCTCGAAGCTGGTCAAGGGCGCGGTGGCCGGGATCATCGCGGGGGTGTTCGCCCTGTTCGCCCTGGTCTACCTGCTGCACGCATTCTCCTGGGGCCTCTGGGAGCTGATCGGAAGCGACCCGAACCCGTGGCTCGGATACCTGATCACCGGCGTGCTGATCCTGATCATCGGCGCGATCGCGGGCCTGATCGCGATGCGCCTGATCAAGAAGGGCTCACCGCCCAAGCCGGAGCTCGCGATCGAGGAGGCACAGCTGATCAAGGCCACGCTCAAGGCATCGCCGGCGTCGCGGACCGTCGGGCCGATCGCAGCCCGTGAGGCGCCCGCGGAGGTGGACCGCTGATGGCCGAGAAGCGCACACCGGAGGAGATCCGGCGCTCGATCGAGGCCAACCGCGCCGAGCTGGGCATCGCGCTCGATCGCCTGCGGGTCGAGGTCGCCGAGCTTGCCGACTGGCGCAAGCAGATCAACGAGCGGCGACAGCCCTTCCTGATCGGCGCCGCGGTCGTGGGCTTCGTCCTCGGCGGCGGGATCGCCGCGCTCGGCGCGGTCGTGAGCGGGCGCGACGAAGACCCCTACTGAGCCGCTGACGCCGCTTCAGGTCGCCGGCTCGGGCTCGGGCGGCTCGGGAGCGGGTGGCGGCGCCCGCACGGCGCCGATGTTCTCGGGCCGGCGGAAGCTGTTGTACTCCAGGATCGAGATCTGGATCGCCGCCGCGACCGGGATCGCGAGCAGCGCACCGAGCACGCCGAACAGGGTCGAGCCGAACAGCACCGAGACCAGAACCACGAACGGGTGCACCTGCACGGCGCGGGCCTGGATCCAGGGCTGGATGATGCTGTTCTCGACCTGCTGGTAGATGATCGACCAGACCGTCCAGACGATCGTCGCCGTCGGGAAGTCGTTGAAGACCGTGATAACGCCGACGAGGATCGCGCCGAGCGTCGCGCCGACGAGCGGGACGAGGTCGAGCAGGAAGATGACCACGGCGAGCGAGCCGGCGTAGGGGACCCCCAGGATCAACAGCACGATGTAGGCGAGCACGCCTGCGACTAGCGCCTGTCCGAGCGCGCCCGCCACGTAGTTGCCGACCGCGTTGCCAATTCGGTCGAACAGGCGATTCAGCCAGTCCGCGCGCTCCTCGCCCTGGCGCTGCGCGACCCAGTCCAGCCAGCCGCGGCCCGAGCCCAGCATGAACAGGCTCAGGATGATGATCGTGACCCCGGCGAAGATCGAGTTGACGAGCCCGAGGCCGATGCCGGAGAGGATCCCGGCCGCATCGCCGACCCGGCCCGGCAGCGAGCTGGCCTGCTTCTGCAGCTCGGCCGTGATGTTGTAGTCCTCCTCGAGCCGGCGCAGCTGCTCGTTGCCTGCGATGAACTCCTGCAGGTCCGAGACGTACCGCGGCAGGTTGTCGATCAGCAGGTTGAGCTGCTCCACGACCGGCGGCACGAGCATCGCCGCCACCAGCACGGGCACGAGGATCAGGCCGACGTACACGAGCGCGATCGCGAACCCGCGGCGCATGCTGCGCTGCAGCAGGTTGACCGGTCCCGACAGGGCGATCGCGAGGAAGCCGGCGATGAAGACCCAGGTCAGCGGGCGGCGCAACTGGTAGATCAGCCACAGTGCCAGCACGACGAGCACGACGATCAGCACGATGCGCAGGACGACGCGCGAGGACGTGGCGGAAGGCCGGGCGGGCGGGCCGGAGGCTGGAGCGGAAGCGGCCTCCATGGCGACCTCTTCGCCCCGGGCCGGCCCGGTCCTGCCGGCGGCGGGTCAGACGGGGCCGAGCAGGGCGCCGCGCAGCGCGGTCACGCCGATCAGGCCGGGACCGGCGTGGGTGCCGATCACAGGCCCCATCTCGGACACGAACTCGGGCCGGCGGCCGTAGATCGCCTCGCCGCGCCGGGCCAGCTTCTCGGCCTGGTCGGCGGCCTGGATGTGCTGGATGAAGAAGCGATCGTTGCCGTCCTCGCGCAGCGCGGCGAGGTGATCGACCATGCGCTCGAACGCGCGGCCCCACGTCCGCACGCGCTCGACCGGGACGATCTCGGACTCGATCGCGAGGATCGGCTTGATCCGCAGCGTCGACCCGATCCACGCCTGCGCTCCGCCGATCCGGCCGCCGCGGCGCAGGAACTCCAGCGTGTCGACGGCGAACAGGATCTTCAACTCAGCCCGCACGGCCCGCGCGCGCGCCGCGGCGCTCGCGGCGTCGGCGCCCTCCGCGATCGCGTTGGCGGCGGCGATCGCGAGCAGCCCGACGCCCGCGCAGACGCTCGCGGAGTCGACGATCACGATCCGCTCGCGGGCGATCCCGCGCTCGGCGAGCTGCTCGCGGGCCTGCTCCGCCGAGCGGACCGTGCCGGAGATGCCGCCCGAGATGTGGATCGAGACGATGTCCGAGCCCTGCTCGAGCAGCGGCTCGTAGACGGCGAGGAAGTCGCCGACCGACGGCTGCGACGTCGTCGGAAGCTCGCGCGACGAGCGCAGGTGATCGTAGAAGCGGTCGAAGTCCGGCAGGTCGGCCTCGCGATCGTCCCGGGGCGGCTCCCCCCAGCGGACGTAGAGCGACACGGTGTGGAAGCCGTGGCGCTCGGCGATCGCGCGCGGCATGTAGTGGGTGGAGTCCGTGACCACGGCGACCTGGGCCATGAGCGGCACACTAGTGCCGCTTCCGGTTCGGCGCCTGCGATCCTTGTCGGAGATGCCCACTGCCCTCTCGGTCACGGGCCTGCGCAAGGCCTACGGCTCGGTGCAGGCGCTGCGCGGCGTCGATCTCGAGATCGAGAGCGGCGAGCTGTTCGGATTGCTGGGTCCGAACGGCGCCGGAAAGTCCACGCTCGTCAAGATCGCATGCGGCCTCGTGCGGCCGAGCGCGGGCGCCGTGCAGGTCTGCGGCAGCCCGGCCGGGTCGCCCGCCGCCCACGCCCAGCTCGGCTACCTCGCCGAGCTGTTCCGCTTCCCCGACTGGTGCACCGCGGACGAGCTGCTCGGTCTGCATCAGGAGCTGACCGGCTCGCAGGGCGGCCCAGCCGAGCGGCGCGAGCTGCTGGAGCTCGTCGAGCTGGGACACGTCCCCGGCCGGCGCGTCGGCGCGATGTCGAAGGGGATGCAACAGCGGCTCGGCCTCGCGCAGGCGCTCGTCGGATCACCCCGGCTGCTGCTGCTGGACGAGCCGACGAGCGCACTCGATCCGGCCGGGCGGCATGCGGTCCGTGCGCTGCTCGAACGGCTGCGCGAGCGCGGCGTGAGCGTGTTGCTGAACTCGCACCTGCTGTCCGAGGTCGAGCTGGTCTGCGACCGCGTCGCGATCATCAACGGTGGCGAGGTCGTCGCGGCCGGAACCCCCGCGCAGCTCAGCCGCCCAGGCGGCGTCGAGGTCGAGACCGCCGCCGGCGTGCGCAGCTTCGCCGCCGCGACGCGCGACGACGCGCCGCGGATCGTGCGCGAGCTGGTCGCCGCCGGCGAGGACGTGTTCGCGGTTCAGGTGCTCAGCTCGACGCTGGAGGACGCCTATCTCGAGGCGGTCGGCCGCGGCCCGGCGCAGCCGGACGAGCCGGTCGCAGTACCGGAGGCCGCGCGATGAGCACCGGCGCCCTGACGCCGCCCGGCCCGCTGCGCGGTGCCCTGATCGTGGCGCGCTTCTCGCTGCGCGAATCGCTGCGGCGGCGCGTCTTCGTCGTCATCGGCCTGCTCACGATCGTATTCCTCACCCTCTACGGGCTCGCCACCTGGCAGGCGTTCGAGGCGGCC
Source organism: Solirubrobacteraceae bacterium (assembly GCA_035645355.1). Classification (GTDB taxonomy): domain Bacteria; phylum Actinomycetota; class Thermoleophilia; order Solirubrobacterales; family Solirubrobacteraceae; genus DASQMT01. The sequence goes on from DASQMT010000212.1 coordinate 6,188, forward strand.
GAGGATTTCAGCGGCCCGTCGGACGCGGGCGTCGACCCCGAGACCGTCGTCGGCGCCACGCTCGCGGGCCTCGCGATGTTCGCGATCCTGTTCCTCGGCACGGTCCTGGCGGTGTTCCTGACGCTCGGCGCGGTCCGCGGCGACGCGGAACGCGGGCTGCTGCAGCCGCTGCTGGTGCGCCCGCTGCCGCGCCGCACGCTGCTGCTCGGCCGCTGGCTCGGAGCGACCGCCGTCTGCGCGCCGTACGTGATGCTCATCGCGCTCGGCGCGTTCATGCTGACCTACGCGCTGGGAGGCTGGTGGCCCGACCACGTCGTCGAACCGCTGCTGGCGCTCGCGCTCGGGGTCGCGATCATCGCCGCGATGTCGCTCGCCGGGTCGATCGCGCTCGCGTCGACGGCCAACGGGATCGCCGTGTTCATGCTCTTCGGCGCCGGCCTCACAGCGGGCCTGCTGGGGCAGATCGCCGAGGCGATCGGCTCAGGCACGCTCGACGACATCGCGCGCGTCGCGACCTGGGCGCTGCCGTTCGAGGCGCTCTACCAGCTCGGGCTCGCCGAGCTGACCGCCGACACGGTCGGCTTCACCCGCCTTGCGATCGACCTCGGGCCGTTCGGCGGCGCTCAGTCCGGCGGCATCGGCCTGTGGCTCTGGTCGCTGGCCTACCTCGTCGCGGTCGGCGCGGCCGCGGTCGCCGCCTTCGGCAGGCGCGACCTGTAGAACCCCTCGCATGATGATCACCGACTCCAGCAAGCGCGTGATCCCGTTCCGCAAGCGCGACGCCAAGCGCGTCGGCGAGGGCTGCTTCTACCTCGACTCGATCGTGTGGCTCAACGGCGATCGCATCGAGCTGGGCGACCGTGTCGGCTTCAACGTCGGCTGCTTCGTCAACGGCTACAGCGGCCTGATCGTCGGCGACGGCTCGAACTTCGGCCCGCACGCGATGATCCACACCGCAAACCACAACATGGAGGATCCCGAGCTGCCTGTGACGGAGCAGGGCTGGCGCGACGAGCCACCGGTCCGGGTCGGGCGCAACTGCTGGATCGGCATGGGAGCGCTTATCCTCCCGGGGGTGCAGATCGGCGACGGATGCGTGATCGGGGCCGGCAGCGTGGTCACGCGCGACGTCGAGGCCTACTCGGTGGCCGTCGGCAACCCCGCGAAGAGCATCCGCAGCAGGCGCTGAAGCGCAGCCCGATGCGAGTCCTCTTTCTCCAGCAGCAGCCTTGCATGCGCGCGCTCAAGTACGCCGCCGGGCTCGCGCAGCGCGCTCCTGAGATCGAGCTCGGCTTCGCCTACCGCGGGCTGACGCTTTCGGAGCTCTACGGCACCGGCGACGAGCTCTTCACGGGCTGGTGGCCGCTCGGCGACGACCCGGCGGCGGCCTTGCCCGAGGTCCTCGGCGAGTTCGCGCCCGACGTCATCCACTCGCACAACCTGCCCGACGAGCTGACCGTGCTGGCGCTCGACGAGACAGGCGGCCGCATCCCGGTGATCCACGACGTCCACGACATGCAGAGCCTGCGCCGAACCGCCTACGAGGACGGCTATCCCGAGCCGGCCGACGCGCTGGCGCTCGAGCGCCGGGCCGCGCAGGAGAGCGCGGCGCTCGTGACGGTCTCGCCCGAGCTTGCGGCCGAGCTCGCGGCCCGCTACCGGCTGCCGCGGCGCGTCGTGACCTACGCCAACTACGCGCTCGGGCGCGACCTGCCGGCTCCGCGTCCGCCCGAGAGCGCGCTCAGCGGGCCGTCGCGGCTCGTCTACCAGGGAACGCTCTCGGTCAACGGCGGTCACTACGACCTGCGCGCGCTGTTCGCCGCGATCGCGGCGCAGGGGATCTCGCTCGACGTCTATCCGGCCCGCGACGTGCCCGAGTACCGCTCGATCCCCGGCGTCCGGGTGCACGCGACGTTGCCGACCGCGGCGCTGCTGCAGGAGCTGCCGGCGTACGACTTCGGCTGGGCGGGCTTCAACTCGGCGCTCAACGGCCCGCACCTCGACACCGCGCTGCCGAACAAGCTCTACGAGTACCTCGCGTGCGGGCTGCCCGTGATCACGCTCGAGCACAAGGCGCTGCGGCGGATGCTCGCGGAGGAGGGGGTCGGAATCGCGCTCGACAGCGTCGAGGACCTCGCCGGCGCGCTGGCCCGCGCGGACACGGGCGCCCTGCGCGCCCGCGTGGCGGCGGCGCGTGAGCGCTTCACCGTCGAGCACGAGATCGACCGCATCGCCGCGCTCTACCGCGAGGTCGCCGATACGGTCGCGAGCCAGCCGCTCGCCCGCAGCTGACTGCTACGCGCTGCGTTCCTGGAGGTTGTTCTGGATCGTCAGCGGCGGGGCGCCCGGCTCGGCCGCGACCGGCGCGCGGTCGGGGGCGTCGTCCGGCGCCTCGATCCCGATCACCTCGGCCAGCTCGCCGGTCTCGTACATCTCCGTGACGATGTCGCAACCGCCGACCAGCTCGCCGCGCACGAACAGCTGCGGGATCGTGGGCCAGTTCGACAGCGCCGAGAGCTCCTGGCGGATGCGCGGGTCGGGCAGCACGTCGACAGCCGCGAACGGCGCGCCGAGCGTCTCCAGTGCCGCGACCGTGCGGGCGGAGAAGCCGCAGCGCGGCGCCTCGGGCGTGCCCTTCATGAACAGGAGGACGTCGTTCTCGGCGATCGCCTCCTTGATCGCGGCGCTGATCTGCTGCTCGGGGGTGCTCATTTCGAACTCCTAGGCTTCGGCTCGGGTTACCAGGGAAAGCGCGTGGATCGGGCCGCCGATGTCGGCCCCGAAGACCGCGTACACGAGACGGTGCTGCTCGATCCGGCTGAGACCGGCGAACGCCGGCGCGGTGACGACGGCGCGAAAGTGATCGCCGCCGCCGTTGAGGTCGACGACCTCGGCGCGAGCGCCCGCGATCGACGTCTCGATGCGCTGCTTGAGCTCGTCCGTCGTCGGCATCCGGAGTAGCCTAGCGAGGTCCGCGGCCTCGCTACACTTCCTGAAGCATTGGACCTCCCGACGGAGACTGACACGTGATCACCTTTACCGAGAAGGGCGCCGAGAAGGTCAAGGAGTTCCTCGCCTCGCAAGGCGCCGACACCGGCACCTCCGGCCTGCGCGTGGGTGTGCGCGGCGGCGGCTGCTCGGGCTTCCAGTACGCGCTCGCGTTCGACACGGAGCGCGACGGCGACGAGATCTTCGAGGACCACGGCCTGCGCCTGCTCGTCGACGGTCCGAGCCTGCCGTACGTCCACGGGGCGGTCGTCGACTACGTCGAGAGCCTCCAGGGCGCCGGCTTCAAGGTCGACAACCCGAACGTGATCGCCGCCTGCGGCTGCGGCTCCTCGTTCCGCGTAGCGGACGAGGAAGAGGTCTCCGCGGTCTAGCGGCCAGGGCCGCCGGGCGTCAGGCCGGCGGTTCCTCCACGAGCACTTCCACCCGGCCGGGCCACGGCGCGAGCATGCCCGCGATCGGCAGGGCGTCCTCCTCTGACGGCGCCTCGTAGACCCAGAAGGCGTCCTCGACCCCGGGCGCGTCGTAGTAGGTCGCGGCGCCCTTGAAGGGGCAGTGAGACGTCGTCGTGCTGGGCGCGAGCAGGTCCATGCGGACGTCCTCGCGCGGCAGGTAGAAGCGGGTCGGCAGCCCCGTCTCGTGCAACTCGATCGCGCGGTCGGTCTCCGCGAGGGTCTGTCCGTCGCGCTCGACCCGGACGTGGCGGACGCACGCGCTGGTCGTGATGCGGTGCGCGCCGACCGCATGGGCCGCGAGCTTGATCGTCTCCGAGGCGCGCATAACCCCAGTGTTCCCCAGCCGCGCACTCCTCATGCGCTCGCTCTTCTCGGCAGGGCCCTCCTCTAGCGCGCGATCCGCACAGCACGGCGCAGCTTGCGCTGGTTGCCCGCACGGTCGACGGCCGTGACCCGCAGCGTCGCGGACACCGGTGCGGCGCGCCACAGCCGGCGCTGGTCGGGTCGCCGGAAGCGCACGAACGCGAAGGTGGTTCCAGCGCGCTCGACTTGCGCGGTCCCGGACGCCACCGTGGCGCCGGACCGCAGGCCGGCACGGCGCGCGCTGTGCCGATCGACCCGCAGTCTGACCGTCACCGCGCAGGCCTCCGAGCAGCGCACGCCCACAACGAGGCCGTCCCGGATCGCGGCGAAGCGCAGCCGGCGTCCGATGCGAAGCGCGACGTCCGGGGCGATCGTGTCGGTCGCTGCTCCGGGCCCGCCAGACGCCGCCGCCGGCGTGTCGTCGTCGTCGCACCCGACGCCGCGCCCGTCGCGGTCCAGGTCCACCTGCTCGTAGTTGTAGACGAAGTCAC
>DASQMT010000213.1:0-9161 GCA_035645355.1 Solirubrobacteraceae bacterium
AGATCCTTGTCGATCAGACGACCTACAACGTCATTGCCACCACCAAGACCGGGCGCGAGGATCGAGCCGTGGTCGTCGGCGCGCACCTGGACTCCGTCTACGAGGGTCCCGGCATCCAGGACAACGGCAGCGGCTCGGCGACGATCCTCGAGATCGCGCAGGAGATGGCCGAAGCCGGCGTCGAGCCGGTCAACCAGGTTCGCTTCGCGTGGTGGGGCGCTGAGGAGTCCGGCCTGATCGGGTCGCAGTACTACGTCGACAGCCTCACCAAGCAGGAGCAGAAGGACATCGCCGTCAACCTGAACTTCGACATGATCGCCTCGCCGAACTTCGTCCGGTTCGTCTACGACGGCTCCACCGGTTCGACCGGCTCGGGCGTGGTCGAGAACGTGTTCGCCGGCTACTTCAGCTCGGTCGGACTGGAGTTCGAGCCGACCGAATTCGACGGCCGCTCGGACTATGACGCGTTCATCAGCGTCGGCATCCCTGCGGGTGGCCTGTTCACCGGCGCCGAGGGCATCAAGTCCGAGCAGGAGGCTGCGATCTACGGCGGCACCGCAGGGATCGCGTACGACCCCTGCTACCACCTCGCGTGCGACGACATCGACAACATCAACCTCGAGGCGCTGGACCAGATGTCCGACGCCGCCGTGCACGCGGTCCTCGTGTTCGCGATGACGAAGTCCGCGATCGAGGGAACGGCCCGCGGCAAGGGTCACTACGACGCCGAGTTCACAGCCGGGCACGCCCGCAAGTAGAGCCAGAGACAGTTCAGACGGCGGGTACGGAGGGCGGCTGACCAGCCGCCCTCCGGCTGCCGGCTGTCGCGCCGCTAAAGAACGGACTGAGGGCGGCTCTCAGCTGGGCGCATCTGGCTTAGGTCGAGCCTCTCGACGGAAAACGCGCCGCGCGTGGCGGGCAACGGAAGCCTTCTCCTCCTGCACGAGGCGCTTCTCGGCATCGAGCAGCTCTTCACGCACGCGCTCGATATCGCTGCTCTTGGCCGGCCCGTGCGCCAAGGTGCTCGGCGGTCGCTCTTCGTGTTCGGGCATTCCATGCCTCCTCTCTGACGCGTCGCAGGGAGTGTCCCCAAGCCTCGCTCAATGCATTCGAGAACCTCTCGAGCATCGTGCGCTCGAAACAGCGGCACACAACCGAACTTGGTCCGGAACAGCGAACGACCGCTCTGGGCGGACGTTCGTAGCGATGCCCGGGGTGGGAGTCGAACCCACACGTCCTCTCGGACAGCCGGGTTTAAGCCGGCAGCGTATAACCAGTTCCGCCACCCGGGCAGGTACCGGCATCGTACGGCGGGCGGCCGTCGCGCTGGCGGGCGCGGGGTTGCGGGCTACCCTTGTGGGGCAACTTGCCTGTGCGCTCCGGGTTATTTCGAGCGGATCCACACGCCCTCTCCTTGGAAGTCTCCACATTCACCCACGCCGGCGTCGCCGGCACCCATGCGCGCTCGCCGCTGCTGCGGCTGCAGTCCGACGAGCGCCTGATCGCGCTGATCCGGCGCGGCAACCACCACGCCTTCGAAGCGCTGGTGGCGCGCTACCAGTCGCGCCTGCTCGCCTTCTGCCGTCACATGCTCTCCAGCCGCGAGGACGCCGAGGACGTGCTGCAGGAGGTGTTCGCTGCCGCCTTCAACGCGATCCTCGCCGACCGCCGCGAGATCAATGTGCGGCCGTGGCTGTACCGGATCGCGCGCAACCGATCGCTCAACCACATGCGCAAGACGCAGGCGGTCGGCGTCGACTCGATGGACGTGCATCTCTCCGAGCACGGCCTCACGACCGCCGACAAGGTGCACAAGCGCGAGGAGTTCCGGCAACTGATGTCGGACGTCGGCGAGCTTCCCGAGACGCAGCGTACCGCGCTGCTGCTGCGCGAGATCGACGCGCTCTCCTACGAGCAGATCGCCGAGGCGATGGAGACCACGATCCCGTCCGTGAAGTCGCTGCTCGTGCGCGCGCGCGTGTCGCTGGCGGAGGCCGCCGAAGCAAGGCTGCTCAGCTGCGACGAGGTGCGCGAGGAGCTCGGTGAGGTTGCGGAAGGACTGCGCCGCACGACGGCGCCGGCACGCCGCCACCTGCGCAGCTGCGAGCGCTGCCAGCTGTTCCGCAAGCAGCTGCGCCACACCAACCGCGCGCTTGCGGCGATCTTCCCGGTCGGGCCGCTGCTGCTGCTCAAGAAGGCGCTCCTCGCCCACGCCGGGACGGCGGCTGCGGGCGGAGGCGGAGCGGCCGCCGCGAGCGGTGGCGCCGCGGCCGCCGGCGCGGGCGGCGCCGGGCTGCTGCAGGCGGGCGCGGGCGCGCTGGCTTCCAAGGCCGCCGCCGGGCTCACCGCGGCCGCGATCGTCACGGCCGGCGCCGTCGAGGTCAAGCATGTACAGGACCGCCCGGGCAAGCAGCAGGCCTCCGCCCAGGCCGTGCGACCTGCGGCCGTGGCGCCTGCCGTCGCCGCCGCGCCGGTGCTGGTCGCCTCCGCACCACAGCCGGTGTCCCCGCCGGCCGCCGCGCTCCCCGAGCGCCCGGCCGCCAAGGCCAGGCGCGAGGCGCCCGACAAGCCGGCCACGAAGGCCGCGGCCCAGCCGACCGCGGCGCCGACCACCGCCCCGGCGGTCGTGCCGACGCCGGCCGCGACGGCCGAGCCGCTCGCGATCACCGCACCGCCACCGGAATCCCAGCACGTGCAGCGCGAAGGCGACACGATCGCGCTTCCCGACGAGGCTGTGGCGGGCGAGCCGCCGCTGCCGACCGGCTCGGCGCCGCAACCGCCCGCGACGCCCACGCCGGTCCCTGCTCCGGCGGTCACGCCCGTCGCCCCCGTGGCTCAGGCGACCGTCCCGCCGGCACCTGCTCCGCTGCCGCCGCCCTAGTGGACGCGCGCTCCGAGCGGCACGTCGGAGCGGGGCTCCAAGAGGATGATCCGCCCCGCCTCGTCGCTCGCGCCGAGGCATAGGACCTCGGACATGAACGGCCCGATCTGTCGCGGCGGGAAGTTGACGACCGCGACCACGAGCCGGCCCTCCAGCTCCTCGCGCCCGTAGTTGGTGATCTGCGCCGACGAGCGCTTCACGCCGATGCCGGCGCCGAAGTCGATCGTCAACTTCCACGCCGGCTTGCGCGCCTCGGGGAAATCGTCGACGGCCGTGACACGACCGACGCGCATGTCGACCGCCAAGAACTGATCGAAGTCGATCGCCATCAGTTGCCGATGCTGAACAGCGCCTCGAGGTCGTGCTTGGAGAACACCTCGAACGCGACCATCGTGTGCGTGCGCCTGATTCCCGGCAGCTGCGCGAGCCGGCTCGTGACGACAACGGCGATCTCGTCGGGACTGCGTACACGCAGCATCGCCGCATAGTCCCACTCGCCGGTCACCGACCACGCCTCCGCGACGCCCTCGACGTCGGCGAGCGCGCCTCCCAGGTCAGGCATCGCGCCGCGCTCGGCCTCGATCAGCACGATCGCGTGGGTCACTGGACCGTGTGCGTCTCGCCCGGCGCGAGCACGACGACCTTGCTGTCCGTCGCGGCCTCGACGTCGCGCTTGAACGCCTGCGGGTCGGTTTCGATCGGCGGGAACGTGTCGTAGTGGATCGGAATCACCTCGTCGGCGCCGATCCACTCGCACGCCGTCACGGCATCGATGCGGTCCATCGTGTAGTGGCCGCCGATCGGCACCAGCGCGACGTTGACATGGTTGCCGCGCTGCGCGATGAGCTTCAGATCGGAGAACAGGCAGGTGTCGCCGAGGTGGTAGACGAGCGTCTCGCCGACCATGATCAGCAACCCGGCAGCCGGGCTGACGGTGCCCTTGGGGGTCGTCGAGGAGTGGAATGCGGGCACGAGCTTGACCCAGCCCCAGTCGAACCGGACCGTCCCGCCGAGGTTCGGGTCGCTGACGTTCTGGAGGCCCAGCTCCTCGAGCTCGTCGGCGATCTCCGTCAGCGCGAGCACCGCCGCGCCGGTGCGCTTGGCCAGCTCGACGGTATCGCCGTAGTGGTCGGCGTGGCCGTGGGTGAGCAGGATGTGGGTCGGCTCGAGCTCGTCCGCCGCGACCGTCGCCTTCGGGTTGCCGGTGATGAACGGGTCCACGAGGATCTTCGTGGACCCGTCGCTGAGCTCGACGGCCGACTGTCCCAGGTAGCGGATCTGCATCTACTTCTCCCGTCGAATGAGTTCGTGGGCAAGCTCGTACCCGACCGCGACCCCGATCAGCATCGCGACGCTCGTCTCCTCGGCGATCAGCGTCCGCATCGATGTCAGCCGGTCGTCGACCGCGGGCTTGCCGGCCGCCTCCAGCACCGCTGCCTGGTGGGCTGACCCGAACCAGTCCGCCGCCTGCAGCGCCTCGTTCAGGATCCGCTGGATGCCGGGCGCGTTCGCCCCGACCATGCGCTGGGCGTCCTCGAGCCGGTCGGGATCGGCGAGCGCCTGGATCGCCGCCTCCACCTCGGCCTCGGAGTAGGCGCGCCGCGGCGTCATCGTCAGCGCAGGCGCGCCAGGCCGAGTCCCATGACGATCCCCGCGACGCCACCACCGAGCCCGGCGAGCGCATGGGCGTCCTCCGTCGCCAGCGGGAGCAGCACCAGCAGCCCGGCGATCGCAAGCGCGCCGAGCAGGTCGGATTCGTCCTCGCGGCCCTTGCGGCGCCCGAGCACGTCGCGCATCGCCCAGGCGGCCAGCAACGCGAGCGCCGCGCCATTGCCGCCGGTCGCGATGCTCAGCGGGTCGGCCACTATCACCAGCGCCATGCCCAGCGCGCCGCCGAGCAGGAAAACCGTCAGCGGCGCCCACCAGCCGTGCCGGCGCTCGAGCAGGACACCGAAGATCGCGACCGTAGCGAGCGCCGCCACCTCGTAGCCCGTGCTGCCGTACACGAACAGCGTCGTGAACGGCCGCCACCACTCGCCGTCGAGCGGCTCGACGAGCAGCAGCTGGATGATCAGCTGGTCCCAGCCCGCGCGCCCGAGCAGCGTCACCAGCACCGACGCGAGCACCAGGGCGATCGTCGCGTACGGTCGCCGGTCGGGCCGGATGCCGGGGATCTCCCCGCGCCGCAGCGGTGCCAGGCGCGGGCGCGCACGCGGGGCCTTGACGGCCCCGGCGCGGTCGAGCTTCGGCGCGCGCTTGCGCAGTCGCGTCCCGCAGTACGGGCACTCCGTGATGTACGGCGACACCTCGGAGCCGCAGCTCTTGCACACCACGAAGAGATCGGGCCCGCTCGCCATTGGCGATCGATTCTACGCGCCCGCAAACCACGCCCGAACGGCACTCGCCGTCATACTGCGTTCCGGACACACGACGCGAGGAGAACCCGCCCCATGGCACTCGGCTATGACGGAAAGCTGTACATCCTGGCCTTCGACCACCGCGGCTCGTTCCAGAAGAAGATGTTCGGGATCGAGGGCGACCCCACCCGGGAGGAGACCGAGAAGATCGCCGACGCCAAGCGCGTGATCTTCGAGGGCATGGAGCTGGCGGTGGCACGCGGTGTCGACGCCGAGGCCACCGGCGTGCTCGTCGACGAGCAGTTCGGCTCTGACATACCTCGGCGTGCGAAGGAGCAGGGGCTGCAGCTCGCGATGCCGGTCGAGAAGTCCGGCCAGGACGACTTCGACTTCGAGTACGGAGCCGACTTCGGCAAGCACATCGAGGCCTTCGACGTGCACTACTCCAAGGTGCTGGTGCGCTACAACCCCGACGGCGACCCCGAGATGAACCAGCGCCAGCTGGGTCGCCTCAAGGAGCTGGCCGACTGGCTGCACGCCACCGATCGCAAGTTCCTGTTCGAGCTGCTCGTGCCCGCCGAGCCGGCGCAGCTCGAGTCGGTGGGCGGCGACACGGACCGTTACGACGCCGAGCTGCGCCCCGCGCTGATGAAGCGCGCGATCCAGGACATCCAGGACTTCGGCATCGAGGTCGACATCTGGAAGATCGAGGGCGTCGACGCGCGCGAGGACGCCGAGATGCTGGCGGAGCAGACCCGCAAGGGCGACGGCCGCGAGGGCGTCGTGTGCGTGCTGCTGGGACGCGGCGCCTCCGACGACAAGGTCGACCACTGGCTGCGCCAGGCCGCTCCGGTCGAGGGCTTCGTCGGCTTCGCGATCGGCCGCTCGATCTGGTGGGACGCGCTCAAGGGCTATCTCGCCGGCGACGCCGACCGCGCCGCTGCGGCCGAGAAGATCGCCGACAACTACCTGCGCTTCGTCAAGGTGTACGACGACGCGGAGTCGGAGGCGCGCGTCTGAGCTTGCGCGCGGCGGCCGCGGGCGCGCTCGCGGCCGCCGCGCTGGCCGCGTGCGGGGATCAGCCGCGGGAACGCGCCGCGGATGGCCGGATCGGCGGCCGCGTGCTCGCGGTCAGCGACGGCGACACGATCCGCGTGCGGCTGGCCTCCGGGCAGGTCGAGCGCGTGCGCTACATCGGCGTCGACACGCCCGAGACCGATAAGCCCTCCGCGCCGGCGGAGTGTTACGCGGAGCGCGCGCGGGCGTTCAACGAGCGCCTCGTCGGCGACCGCGACGTCGTGCTCGAGCTCGACGTCGAGCAGCGCGACCGCTACGGCCGCCTGCTGGCCTACGTGCGTGCGGGTCGCGCGCTCGTCAACGCCGAGCTGCTGCGGGCCGGCTACGCCGTGCCGCTCGTGGTGCCGCCGAACGTGCGCTTCGAGCGGCGCTTCCGGCAGTTGGCCCGCGCCGCCCGACGCGACGGCGACGGCCTCTGGGCAGCGTGCGCGCGGCGGGGTCATAAGATGGGCCGACGATGCGGATGCGCCAGAGCCTCGCCGAGATCGAAGAGGCGTTCGTCGAGGAGATCGAGGAGGACCGCGAGCGCCGCGAGCGGCTCGCCCGGCGGACGGAGCAGCGCTCGCGCCGGCGGCAGATCGAGCGCACCCACAAGCACGGCTCGGCGCGTTTCGTGCTGCTGGTGCTGACGCTGATCGCGACCGCGGTCGCCGTGACGATCGCGATGTTCCAGACGCTCTATTACGTGATGGGCTAGGTGCCGCGCGCGGAGAGGCGCTTCAGCGCGTCGTCGACCTCGGCGCGCGCCGTCGTGCCGGCCGCGAGGTTCTCCTGCTGGATCTCGAGGTAGACCTCGCGCCGGAACACCGGGATGTCGCGCGGAGCCTGGATCCCGATCCGGACCTTCTCGCCCATGATCGACAGCACTGACACCTCGATGTCGTCACCGATCATGATCGACTGATTGGACTTGCGTGTCAGTACGAGCACTGAGCCTCCCTGCGAAGTAATACGCCTTGTCCATGCCGGGAGCTCCCGGACGGCTAGCCCCAGAAGAGCGCTCCACGAGAGTACTCCCCTTTGGCCCGGCGCGCCATGGGTCCAGGACCTGAGACCTTTCGCTAGTCTCCCCGCCTGCATGAGCCGCCGGTCGCTGCGTCCGCAGCTTAACCAGATCCGTGGATGGGTGCGCCAAGGCCGCACCGACGCCTGGATCGCCCACCAGCTCGAGGTCACGGTCCAGCAGATCCAGGCCTTCAAGCGCGAGCACCTGCTCGAGCCCGACGGTGAGCCCGGCGCCGACGGCGCCGGAACCGAGGACGTCGACCTGCGCGCCTCGGACGACGAGGCGATCGCGGCCGAGCTCGAGGCCGAGGACGTCCGCCGCGCCGAGCAGGAGGCCGCGGCCGCCGAGGAGGCCGCGCGCAAGGCGGCCGAGGCCGAGGCGGAGGAGGAAGCCGAAGCCGCGAAGCCCAAGCCGAAGCGCACGCGCGCCCGGGCCGGCGGCCGCGGTCGCAAGCGCACCGCGGGACCGCTCGAGGGGACGTTCGATCACGGTGAGGAGGGTTACGGGCTGTGGCTCGACCCGGCCGTGCAGGACGACCCCGTCTACGCCGAGCACTGGGCGGGGCACCGGCCGGTCGAGGTAACGATCGAGGAGAACGAGATCGTGATCCGCCGTGCGGGCGGCGACGGCGCGGGCGCCGACGACGACTGATCTCGACCGCATCGTCGCGCACCTGTGCGCGGTCGAGGATGCGGTCGCCGAGCGGACGGAGACGTTGCCGTGGGGAACGGCGGTGTTCCACGCGCGCGTGCCGTGGGTGCGTGAGGTCAACATGGTGCGCGTCGAGACGACCGTTCCGCGCCGCAGCGCCGGCGAAATCGCCTTTGCCGCCGAGCAGCGCTTTCCGCAGGCGCCCGCGGTCGAGGTGCTGCACGAGCCGAGCGGCGCCGCGCTCGCGCCCGCGTTCGCGGCGGCCGGCTGGCAGGTCGGCCGGCACCTGTTGATGGCGCGCGAGCGTCCGCCGCCGGACGCGCCCACCGCCGTGACGGAGGTCGCGCCGCACGACGTCTGGCCGCTGCGCGAGGAGTGGATGCGCTCGGAGCCGTGGGGCGACGACGATGCGGTCACCGCCATGCTGCGCTGGGAGCGCCACCGGGCTGCACTGACCGGCGCGCGGGCGTTCTGTGCGCTCGCGAACGAGCGCCCGGTCTCGATGTGCCTCCTGCTGACGACGCCGCACGCTGTCGAGGTCGAGCGCGTCTACACGACGCCGTCTCACCGCGGCGGCGGCCTGGCGCAGGCGGTCGTGGCGCGCGCCGCCCACGCGGCCGGAGACCAGCTCACGTTCCTGTTCACCGACGCGCACGGCGCGGCGCAGCACCTCTACGCGCGGCTGGGGTTCCGCCGCGCCTGGGTGGTCTACCGGTTCAGCCGCCCACCTGAGAAGTCCACTGCAGCGCGCACGTAGCGCCCGAATGCGGCATCGCCGACGATCCGCACGTCCCACGCGTAGGGCTCATCGGGAGCGGCGGCCACCGCGATGTCAGAGACCCAGCCCGTGCCGGCGTCGTAGAGCTCGACGAGCTCGGCGGTGGTGAAGGCGCCGCCGAGCCGGCGACGCAGCTCCTCGTACACCTTGCGTGTGACCAGCTCGAGGATCGGGCGTTCGTCGAACGGGGCGGCTTCGAGCCGCGTCAGGCCTGCCTGCCATTGATCCAGAGCGGTCTCGAAGGGCACCGCTCGAGGGTAGAGACCGCTACTTGATCACGTAAAGCTTCTCGCCGCCCTTGACCATGCCGAGCTTGCGCGCCTCGAGCTCGACGGCGCCGGGCCGCACGAGGCGCTGCTTACGTTCGCGCAGGCGCGCGTTCTCGGCGCGCAAGGCGGCGACGTCCTGGCG
>DASQMT010000214.1:0-18964 GCA_035645355.1 Solirubrobacteraceae bacterium
GAGGTAGTAGAACGACGCGAAGCCCGCGCCGAAGTCGTCGAGCGCGAAGCGGCATCCGCGTCGCTGCAGGCGCTGGCTGAAGGCGACGGCCGCCTCGATGTTGCCGATCGCGGCGGTCTCGGTCACCTCGAACACGAGGCACGACGGGTCGATGCCGCTCTCGTGAAGCTCGCGCTCGATGTGCGCATCGACCGCCGGGTCGGCGATCGAGCGACCGGAGAGGTTGACGCTGAGCACGACGCGCCGGCCCGTGCGCGCCTGGTCGGCGATCAGCGCGACCGCGCGCGAGACCACCCAGGAGTCGATCGCCGCGATCAGGCCGAAGCGCTCGGCCGCGTAGAGGAACGTGTTCGGTGAGATCAGCTCGTCGCTCGCCTCGGTCCGCATCCGGATCAGCAGCTCGCACGTCTCGACGCGGCGATCGGCGAGGTTGAGCACGGGCTGCCCGTGCAGCACGAAGCGCTGCTCGTCCAGCGCACGGCGCAGCCGGCTGGCCTCGCCCGCCTGGCGCGAGCGCGGCGGACGCGGGTCGTTCGGGTCGAAGACCACGAAGCGGTCGCCACCGGATTCCTTCGCCGCGTACATCGCGGCGTCCGCAAGCGCGAGCAGCTCGCCCTCGCCGAGGCCGTCGAACAGCGCCACCCCGACCGACCCGGTCACCCGCGCCCCCTCGCTGCCCAGCACGGTCGCCTGCCTGCGGATGATGTTGACGGTCTCCGCCGCCACGACGTCCGCCGTCTTGCGGTCCGCGCCGGGGAGCAGGAGGGCGAACTCGTCACCGCTCAACCGTGCGATCACGTCCGTCTGCCGGCTGCGCTGGCGCAGGTTCGCGCCCAAGCCACGCAGCAGCTCGTCGCCGACGGCGTGACCGAACCGGTCGTTGACCTCCTTGAACCCGTCGAGGTCGATCATCAGCACCGCTCCCCCCTCGCCGGTCCTGCGGTGGCGCTGGATCTGGCGCTTGAGCTCGCTCTCGAAGCGGTGCCGGTTGAACAGGCCCGTCAGCAGGTCGTAGTCGACCATGTAGCGCAGGCGTCCCTCGAGCTCGCGTCGCTCGGAGATGTCCTGCAGCTGATAGATCAGCGTCGCAGGCGCCGCTGCGCCGTCGGTCGACGCGGTGAGCGCCACCCAGACCGGACTCCCGTCGGCGCGGCAGAGCCGGACTGACACCTCGTACGACGACACGTCCCCGGCGATTAGACACGCGCGGTGCTCGGCCTCGAGCGCGCGATCCTCGGCCACGATCAGATCAGCGATCGCGTGCTCGGTCAGCTCCGCGGTCGGGTGACCGGTGATCCGGCAGAGCGCTGCGTTGGCGATCACGATCTGGCCGGAGACGTCGACGACCGCCATTCCGAGCGGCGCGTGGGAGAAGGCTGTCCCGAGCAGCGCGCGCAGTCTGCCAATCCCGAGCTCGCTGCCGCCCGGCTCGTATCTGTGGTGCGCCGGCACTTGACCCGCGGGAGGTGTATCACGCCGCGGCGACGATCATCCAGCCGGAGGCGGCGGCGCGCACGGGATCTCCGCGTGCAGACGCGTACCTTGCCCCTCGGGGCTCTCGACCGCGAGCGTGCCGTCGAGGGCGGCGACGCGGTCCGCGAGCCCGCGCAGGCCCGAGCCGTGCGCCGCGTCGGCACCGCCGACGCCGTCATCGCAGACGTCGACCACGACGCTGCCGTTTAGCCGTCTTACCGCCACGGTGGCGTACGTCGCCCGGGCGTACTTCGCCACGTTCGCGAGCGCCTCCGAGACGACGAAGTAGGTCGCGCTCTCGACGTTTCCCGGCAGTCGCCCGTAGCCGCCGGCCGACAGCTCCACCGGCACCGGCGCGCGTGCGGCGAGCGCTTGCAGGGCGGGCTCGAGGCCGCGCTCGGTCAGCACCGCGGGATGGATGCCACGCGCCAGCTCGCGAAGCTCCCCGAGGCTCGTCTGCAGCTCCGCCTGAGCGCGGTCGAGCAGCGCGGCGAGCTCGGGATCGCGCGCCGCCCGCGTGCGCGCGCTGCGGAGCAGGAGCGCGAGGCCGACGAGCCGCGATTGCGCCCCGTCGTGCAGGTCGCGCTCGAGCCTTCGACGCTCCGAGTCGCCGGCCTCCACCAGTCGCACGCGCGACGCGCGCAGCTCCTCCAAGCGGTCGCGCAGCTCCGCGTCGAGCTGCGAGACGTGGCTGCGCAGCAGGCCGCCCAGGAACGCGAACGGCAGCAGCGCCGAGGAGATGAAGGCGGCCCACCAGGCGGCGTCGCCGGCGCCGGCGCGCGCGATCGTCACGAGCAGGAACGTGAGCAGCGCGCAGACGTACACCGGCGTGAGCCGGAGCCGCTCGTGCGGGCTCGCCGCGCGCCAGCGGCGGATCGAGCGCGCGAGCACGATGGCGAACAGGCCGACGTACAGCAGCGCGCCGAAGGCGAGCGCGACGCTCGCCAGGCTCTCGTCGCGCCGCAGCAGCAGCAGGTTCGCCGGGCAGTCGGCGCAGTCGAGCTCCTGCGGCCCCGCGAAGAACAGCGCCGGCACGAGCGCCCCCGGGAAGATCACGTAGCCGGCCAGGACAAGCGCGCGGTCGCGCGCCGACGTAAGGCGCCCCGACGGGAAGCTCATGCCCAGGTGCAGGAAGACGCCGCCCCAGAGCCCGCCGGTCACCAGCGCGAGCGTGTAGACCAGGGGCGAGTTCGCGGTCTCCAGGATCGACAGGAACCAGGCGAACCCGAGCACGATCATCAGCACGCCGATCCGGCTCTCGGGCCGGCGCCGCGAGGCGTACAGGCCGGTGCCGACGAAGCTCCAGCCGACCAACGGGCCGAAGATCGCCCACACCGTCCTGGCCTCCTGGTGCTCGCTGGCGAGCACCAGCGCGATCAGGCCGCAGCCCGCCGCGAGCGCGGCGATCGCAACGGCTCGGGCGTGCCCCGCGGTCATCTGGAGCAGGCTACGAGGCTTCGGGCCGGATCGCCTCTGCACCCGTGACATGCACGGCCGCCCCGGCCACGTGCTGCTTGGTCCGCTCCTCCGGCTCGAGCACCGTCAGGGCGATCACGGTCGCGGCCGCGACGAGCGCCGCGCCGACGGCGAACGCCGTGTGGTACCCGCCGGTCAGCGCCGCGGCCGTGGTCTCCCCGTCGGCGAGCAGGTTGTCGGTGCGCGTCGCCGAGAGGGTCGCGAGCACCGCCAGGCCCAGCGCGCCGCCGACCTGCGCCGCGGTGTTCACCAGCCCCGATGCGAGACCCGCATCGGCGGTCGTGGCGCCCGACATGGCGAGCGTCATCAACGTCGGGAAGGACAGCCCGGAGCCGACCCCGAGCAGGACCATCACCGGCAGTACGTGCTCCACGTAGCCTCCGTCGACGGGCGCGCGCGTGAAGAGCGCGAGCGCGGCCGCCGTCAACAGCAGGCCCGGCAGCAGCGTCCCGCGGGCGCCGAAGCGCGTGATCAGCGGCTCGGAGAAGCGCACGGAGAGCACGCCCATGACGATCGTCGCCGGCAGGAACGCAAGCCCGATCTCGAGCGCGTCGTAGCCCTGCACGCGTTGCAGGTAGAGCGAGCCCATGAAGAACGTGCCGAACATGCCGGCCACGACGAGCGCCTGGATGGCGTTGGCGCCGGTGACGTTGCGTGCCCGGAACAGCCGCAGGGGCATCAGCGGGTTGCCGGTGCGCGCCTCGCGCGCCACGAACGCGATCAGCAGGAGGGCCGAGAGCGTGCCCAGCGCGAGCGTGGCGCTCGAGCCCCAGCCGTCCTCCGCCGCCGGCTTGACGATCGTGTAGACGAGCAGCATCAGCCCGGCGATGATCAGCCCGGCGCCCGGGATGTCGGCGCCGCCGCCGCGGCCGATGCCCTTGTCGCGCGCGAGCAGCCGGTGGGCCAGCAGCGCCGTGACGATGCCGATCGGGATGTTGACGAAGAAGATCCAGTGCCAGTTGATGACCTGCGTGAGCACGCCGCCGGCCAGCAGCCCGATCGAGCCGCCGGCAGAGGCGACGAAGGCGTAGACGCCGATCGCCTTCGCCTGCTCGCGCGGCTCGGGGAACATCGTCACGATCATCCCCAGGATCACCGCCGAGGTCATCGCGCCGCCGACCCCCTGGATGAAGCGGGCCACCACGAGCAGCTCCTGGCTCTGCGCGATGCCGCAGAGCAGCGATGCCACCGTGAACACGCCCAGACCGGCCAGGAAGACGTTCTTGCGGCCGAGGATGTCGCCGAAGCGCCCGGACAGCAGCAGCAGCCCACCGAATGCGATCAGATAGGCGTTGACGACCCAGGCGAGGCTCGACTGCGAGAACCCGAGGTCGTCCTGGATCGCGGGCAGCGCGACGTTCACGACCGTGACGTCGAGCACGATCATCAGCATGCCCACGCACAGCACGTAGAGCGCTACCCAGCGCTGTCTGTCGGTCCGGCCGGTCATTCGATCTCCTGTCGCATCCGTTTCGAGACACAAGACCGGCGCCCGGCCGGGAACTCATCGGCCGCGTACCCGACTACTGTCTGCGCGGATGAGCGCCGCCGCCACGACCACCGCGGAACGCGAGCTGATCGCGGCCGCTCGCGCCGGCGACGAGGACGCCTACCGCCGGCTCGTCGAGCCGCGCCACGCGGAGCTGCACGCCCACTGCTACCGCATGCTCGGCTCGGTGCACGATGCCGAGGACTCGCTGCAGGAGGCCCTGCTGCGGGCCTGGCGCGGGCTGGCGCGGTTCGAGGACCGCAGCTCGCTGCGCGCCTGGCTCTACAAGATCTCGACCAACACCTGCCTCGACGAGCTCGCGCGGCGACCGAAGCGCGGGCTGCCGGTCGACTTCGGGCCGGCGGCGGAGACCGGCGCCGCCCCGGGTGCGCCGCTCGCCGAGACGACCTGGGTGGAGCCCTACCCGGACACCGCGCTCGAGAGCGGCTACGCGGCGCCGGAGGCGCGCCTGGAGCAGCGCGAGAGCGTCGAGCTGGCGTTCGTCGCTGCGCTCCAGCACCTGCCCGCCCTGCAGCGTGCCGCGCTGATCATGCGCGAGGTGCTGGGCTTCTCGGCGCAGGAGGTCGCGGACGCGCTCGACACGACAGTCCCGGCCGTCAACAGCGCGCTGCAGCGCGCCCGCAAGGCGGTCGACGAGCGCCTTCCGGACGAGAGCCAGCAGGCGACCTTGCGCGCGCTCGGCGACGCGGCCGTGCGCGAGATCGTCGAGCGCTACATGCGCGCGCTCGATCGCGGTGACGTCGACGCGCTCGTCGCGATGCTCGCCGAGGAGGCGAGCTGGTCGATGCCGCCGATGCCCGGCTGGTACCGGGGCCGAGCGGCGGTGGCCGCCTTCCTCGCCGAGTACCCGTGCGCCGAGCGCTGGCGCCATCTGCCGGCGAGCGCCAACGGCCAGCCGGCGGTCGGTTGCTACATGTGGGATAGCGAGCGCGAGGGCTTCTTCGCCGCCGTGCTCGACGTGCTCACGCTGCAGGGAGTGCGGATCGTCGCCGTGACCGGGTTCGTGGCGCCGTGGGTCTACCGGCGCTTCGGCGAGCTGCCGGGGCTGATGACGCCGGAGGCCTTCCGCCGCTTCGGGCTGCCCGACGAGCTGCCGGCGCCGTAGCGATGCGCCAGGCGATCGAGGACGAGCTTGCCCGCGCTCGCGCCGAGCTGCGCGTCCACATGGCGAGCTGGGAGTACGCCTTCGCGATGGCGGCCGGCCCGCACGGCGGTCGCGAGCACCCCGTCCACTGGGCGACGCGGGCGCGCACGGAGCAGCTTCAGCAGCGCTGCAGGGAGCTCGAGGCGCGGCTCGCAGAGCACCATCTCTGAGCGTCGGCTCACGCGAAAATTCTCGCGTTCGCAAGCGAGAAGCGGTGGGCATAGATCCCTGTAGAGCGATAGGCGCAAGTCCATGAGCCTGCGCCGGAAGGGATGCAGATGCCAGACAATCGTGGCGTCGCCTATATGGGCCCCGGCAAGGTCGAGGTCCAGTCGATCGACTTCCCCACCTTCGAGCTCCAGGACGGCCCGGGCGTCAATCCCGCGAACGTGGGGCGCCCGCTGCCGCATGCCGCCATCCTGAAGGTCGTCTCGACGAACATCTGCGGCTCCGACCAGCACATGGTGCGCGGTCGCACGACGGCGCCGGAGGGGCTGATCCTGGGCCACGAGATCACGGGCGAGGTGATCGAGACCGGGCCCGGCGTCGAGTTCATCGAGGAGGGCGACCTCGTCTCGGTGCCGTTCAACATCGCCTGTGGCCGCTGCCGCATGTGCAAGCACGGCGACACCGGCGTCTGCCTGAACGTGAACCCGGACCGGCCGGGCTCAGCGTACGGCTACGTCGACATGGGCGGCTGGGTCGGCGGCCAGGCGGAGTACGCGCTCGTGCCCTACGCGGACTGGAACCTCCTGAAGTTCCCCGACCGCGACCAGGCGCTCGAGAAGATCCGCGACCTCACGATGCTGTCGGACATCTTCCCGACGGGCTACCACGGCGCGTACACCGCCGGGGTGACGTCGGGATCGACCGTCTACGTCGCCGGCGCCGGGCCGGTCGGCCTCGCCGCCGCCTACTCCGCCCAGCTGCTGGGGGCCGCGGTCGTGATCGTCGGCGACCTGATCGAGGAGCGCCTGGAGCAGGCGCGCTCGTTCGGCTGCGAGACGATCGACGTCTCCAAGGGCGACCCGAAGGATCAGATCGAGCAGATCCTCGGCATGCCCGAGGTCGACGCCGCGGTCGACGCCGTCGGCTTCGAGGCCCGCGGGCACGGGGGCGACTCCGGTCAGGAGGCCCCGGCCACGGTGCTCAACTCGATCATGGACGTCACGCGGGTGGCAGGCAAGCTCGGCATCCCGGGCCTCTATGTCACGGGCGACCCCGGCGCCGTGGACGACGCCGCGAAGGTCGGCTCGCTGTCGATCCGGATCGGGCTCGGCTGGGCGAAGTCGCACACGTTCACAACGGGCCAGTGCCCGGTGATGAAATACCACTACGGGCTCATGCAGATGATCCTCGCCGACCGCGCGCACATCGCAGACGCGGTGAACGCGACGGTCATCGGCCTCGACGACGCGCCCCAGGGCTACGCCGACTTCGATACCGGCGCGGCCAAGAAGTTCGTGCTCGACCCGCACGGGATGGTGCCGGCCTGACCCCTCACTCGCCGTGGAGCGCGCGCCTCGGCGCGCGCTCCACGCGCGCAGTGCGCGGCGTCAGCGGATCCCCTGCGCGGGAGCGAAGCGGCCGTCGGGATCGACGACCCGCTTGACCATCCGCAGCCGCTCATGGTTCGCTCCGTAGTAGGCGCGGCGCGGCGAGCCCAGGTCGAGGTCGGCGTAGTTCTGGTAGGCCTCGCCGTTGCCGAACGGTGCGATCAGCGAGTGGGCGTGGCGCACACGCGCGCGGGCGATGACGATCGGGCTGTAAGAGAGGATCTGCACGCTGAAGCGCGCGTCGCGGTGCACGAACGCCGTCGCCTCCGGCGCCACGTCGTTGATCGCCCCGCCGTGGGCGTCGAGGATCAGCGTCGCGCCGCCGTTCGCGGCGTCGAGGAAGGCGCGCCGCCCGCGCGCCGTCAGCCGGCGCCCGACGTATGTCGACGCGGCGTCGAAGCTCGAGCGCGCAACGCTGCCGCAACCGCCGTCGGCGCACCCCGCCCAGCGCCGCTGGAGGTCGAGGAAATCGCTCGTGCCGGCGCTGAAGCCGGCGCCGCCGATCTGCGCCAGCGGCGCGACCAGCCGCCGCAGCGCGGTCTCCGAGCCGAGGTACTGTCCGAACGCGGTGGCGCCGCTGCCGCTCAGTGTGCAGATCGCCGTCAGCGCGGCCGGCGCGCCAGGCGCGAGGTCGTCCCAGACGTCCAGCAGCTCCTCGCGCGCGGCGGCCGGGTAGGAGGCGAAGAACCACGCCGCGCGGCGCACCCGCTGCGGGCGCAGATGCACCGCGGTGACGACGGCGAAGCTGCCGCCGCCGCCGCGCAGCGCCCAGAACAGGCTCGAGCCCGCGCGCACCCGCTCCCGCTCGCCGGCCGCGGTCACGACATCGAAGGCGGTCACGCGGTCGAGCGTCATCCCCAGCGCGCGCCCGGCGAGCCCCATACCACCGCCCGTCGCGAGACCGCCGATCGCGACGTTCGCGCACGAGCCGGAGGGGATCGTGAGGCCGCGCCGCGCGAGCTTGGTGTATAGGCGGAAGTTTCGCAGGCCGGGCCCGACGGTCACGTGCTTGCCGTCGAGCGCGAAGCCGTCGAGCCCGCCAACGTCGAGCACGACGGCAGCGCGGCTGGTCGACGCGCCGTTGTAGGCGTGGCCGCCGGAGCGCACGACGAGCGGCACCTCGTGGCGACCCGCCCACCGGACGGCGGCCTGCACGTCGGCCGTGTCGCGCACGCGCACGACCGCTGGCGGCCGGATCGAATCGAAGCGCCGGTTGAAGACGAGCCGGGCGAGCTCGTAGCCGCTGTCGCCGGGTGCGAGCACGGGACCCCGGACGCGGGCGCGGAGCTCCTGGATCTGGTTGCGGGGGAGGGTGGCTGCGGCTTGCGCTGCGCCCGGGAGCCCGCCCAACGCCAGCGCGCCGGACATCGCTCCCAGAAACTCGCGGCGGGAGAGCGGCATCGCCTTACGGTAGTGGCTGGGCCTGGGCGGTCCACGGCGGCGGCGAAGGGTCGACTGCGGCGGCTGCGGCCAGTGAGAGGCGCGCGTGGACGCCGCAACCCCTGCCGGGCGGAGAGGTGCGTGCGGCGTTGACGGCGCCACCCGCGGTGAAACTGCGGCGCTCCTAGATGCCGCCGTTGGAGCGCCGCCTCCCCGAACGGGATGCAAGCTCCATCCTTCGGGGAGTGTCGAACACCCCTCCCACCGGAGATCATCAGGCCGTGGACACGGCCACGCCGCCCGTCTCGGCAGCCACGCGCCGCATCCGCGAGCTGATCGCCCGCGACGAGTGCGTGCTGCTCGACGGCGCGACAGGCACCGAGCTGCGGGGGCGGGCCGGGCTGCGTCCGGGGGCAGAGGAGCCGCTGTGGGCGACCCGCGCGCTCGTCGACGCGCCCGCGGAGGTGCTCGCGGTGCACCGCCGCTACGTCGAGCTCGGCTGCGACGTGATCTCCACCAACACCTGGGGCCTGCCCAGTGCCGTGCGCCAGGACGGCCCGCAGCTCTGGGAGTCGACCGCGCCGGTGCACTGGATGGACGTCGCGCGGCGCGGGGTGCGGCTCGCGCGCCAGGCTGTCGAGGAGTCCGGCCGCGCCGACGAGGTCGCGGTCGCGTTCAGCGTCAACGGTGACATCGACACGCCCTCAGGTGCGGAGATGATCCGGCTGCTCGCGCGCGCCTTCGAGGACGGGCCGCCCGATCTGGTTCTGCTCGAGACGCTGTCGCTCGTGCGCGACGAGACGTTCGCGACGATCGAGCGGCTGCTGCGGGAGACCGGGCTGCCGCTGTGGATCAGCTTCCGCCGCTGCCGGCAGGGCGTCTGCGGCGTCTTCGGCCAGCACTGGGGCGGGCCCGAGGGCGACGCGTTCGGGCGCGCGGTGTCACGCTTCGAAGCGCTCGGCGTCGACGCGCTGCTGATCAACTGCATCCCGCCCGACCACGTTGACGGGATGCTCGGCTGGCTGCGTGACTTCACCGACATGCCGCTCGGCGTGTACCCCAACCTCGGCTACCTCTCCGACGCCGGCTGGCGCTTCGATCACGACGTCGGTGGCGCCGAGTACGCCGCGATGGCGTTGCAGTGGCGCGCGGAGGGGGCGCAGATCGTCGGCGGCTGCTGCGGCGTGGGGCCGGAGCACATCGCGGCCGCGCGTCGCGCGCTGGCGCAGACCGAGCCGGGCCGGGCGCGGCGTCCGAGCGTGCTGCCAGAGGACCTGCCGGCCGCGCGACAGGGTGCTGCGCCACCGGCGCCCTGGAGGGACGACGCCGGACGCGATCTCTTTCCGCTTCCGTTCCCGGACCTGATCTTCGAGCCGGGCGTGTTCGTGCCGACCCAGGGCAGCTTCCTGGTCTGGCGCCACCTGTTCCGCGAGCAGGCAGGGGCCGGGCAGCGCTGCCTCGACGTCGGCTGCGGCAGCGGGCTGCTGGCCGTGCAGCTGGCGAAGAACGGCGCCGAGCACGTGCACGCGATCGACCTCGACGAGCGCGCCGTCGCGAACACGCTCACCAACGCGTTCCGCAACGGTGTGGCGGATCGCGTCACGGCGGCCTCCGTCGACCTCTTCCCGTGGGTGCCGGAGGAGCCCTACGACCTGATAGTGGCGAGTCTCTTCCAGACACCCGTCGATCCGTTCGAGCAGGTCACGACGCACCGGCCGCTCGACTACTGGGGCCGCAATCTGATCGATCACATGATCGGCAAGCTGCCCGAGGCGCTCGCGCCGGACGGCGTCGCCTACCTGATGCAGCTCTCGATCATCGGGCAGCGGCGCACGCAGGAGCTGCTGGAGGAGCACGGCTACGTCGCCCGCGTGCTCGACTTCGCGTTCTTCGAGTTCCACGACCTCTTCCGCGACAAGCGCGACCAGATCGAGCGGGTCGAGCAGCTCTCGGATGCCTATCACCTCACGCTGGGCGAGCAGGAGGTCATGGTCGCCTACCTGCTGGAGGTGCGCCGTCCCTACTCGAACGGATAGCGAAGCCCTACCCCTCGGCAGGCGCGCGCGGGCCACGCGGGACCTACTGTGCAGTCCAATGCTGAGCATGACCCGACCGGTCACCGTCGTCCGCGACGGACACGACGTGATCGCGCATTACGGCTCGGTGGCGACGGAGGTCGCGGTCTGCGTCAAGCACGCGGGCGTGGTGCAGCGCCCGGAGCTCGGCGTGCTCGAGCTGAGCGGCGACCCGGGCTCGCTCGCGCATCTGCTCGACACGGCGCTCGGCAAGCTCGCCCCGGCCGTGGGTGCGGCGGTGGAGGTCGGGGGCGCATGGTGCGCGCACCCGGCGGACGATCGCGCGCTGATCGTGGCCCCCCAGGGCAGCATCGGACGCTGGCGCCGGCTGGTCCAGCGCTCGATCGTGAATGGCCGGCACGTGACGTGTGAGGACGTCCCAGGGATGCGTGCCGTCTCGCTCATCGGCCCGCGCGCGGGCCGCGTGCTGGTGCAGGCGGGCGTCGGCGCGCTGCCGATGCCCGGGGCCGCGACCGCCGGCGCGCTCGGCGATGCCACGGCCGTCGTCGTCTGCGAGGCGTCGGACCGCTTCCTGGTGCTGGTCGACGCCGCGGCCGACTCGGCCGCCTGGCAGGCACTGGCCGCAGCCGGCGCGCCGTACGGCCTCGCGCAGGTAGGGCATGACGCCTTCGACCGGCTCAGCGCCGCCGCTCGACCCGCCCGCCTCGCCGTATAGGCTGAACGCAGCGCCGCACGTCCTGCGGCGCGTCGAGCGAGAGGTTGAGGCATGGCCAACGGGCGAGCCGTCGCCGCGTCGCAGCAGGGAACGGCCTACGCCCGCGTCGCCGGGCTGATCGCGGCAGGCCGCTGCGCGCTGCTCGACGGCGGCACCGGCACCGAGCTGCCGCCGCGCGAGCACGATCCACACGCGCTCGACGAGCGGCTCTGGGGGACGCAGGCGCTGCTCGACGATCCCGGTGCGGTGCTCGCGGTCCACCGGCGCTACGTCGACGCGGGCTGCGACGTGATCTCTACGAACACCTGGGGGCTGCCCAGCGCGCTGCTCGAGGACGGCCCGCGGCTGTGGGACACCACGCGACCGGTCCACTGGATGGACGTCGCTCGGCAGGGCATCCGGCTTGCGCGGCGGGCCGTCGAGGAGGGCGGTCGCGGCGGCGAGTGCGCGGTCGCCTTCTCGCTCAACGGCGACGTCGACTCGCCGCAGGGAGCGGAGACCGTGCGCCTGCTCGCGCGCGTGTTCGCCGACGAGCCGCCCGACCTCGTGCTGGTCGAGACGATCGCGATCGTGCGCCCCTCGCTGGACGCGACGATCGAGCGGCTGCTCGCCACCGGGCTGCCGCTGTGGCTCTCCTTCCGGCGCTGCCGGCACGGGCTCTGCGGGGTCTACGGCGAGCATTGGGGCGGCCCGGAGGGCGACGGGTTCGGGCGCGCCGCGCGCCGCTTCGAGGAGCAGGGGGTCGGCGCGCTGCTGGTGAACTGCATCCCGCCCGATCACGTGGCCGGGATGGTCTCCTACCTGCGCGACTTCACCGACCTGCCACTGGGCGCCTATCCGAACCTCGGCTACCTGACCAACGAAGGGTGGCGCCAGGACCCTGGTGTCACGGGCGGGCAATATGCGGACATGGCGCTCGGCTGGCGCGAGGAGGGCGCGCAGATCGTCGGCGGCTGCTGCGGCGTCGGGCCCGAGCACATCGCAGCGGCGCGCGAGCGGCTCGCAGGCACCCGTCCTGGCCGCCGCCGCGCCGCGCCGACGGAGCCCGCGGCGGGACCCGGCGCGGCGGCGACGGCGGCGCAGGTGCCGGTGTCGAGCTGGACCGACAAGCGCGGGCGCGAGCTCTACCCGCTCGACTTCCCCGACCTGGTCTGCGACCCCGGCGTGTTCGTTCCCGGCGCCGCGAGCTTCCTCGCCTGGCGCTACCTGGCGCGCGAGGGCATCGGCGCCCACCAGCGCTGCCTGGACGCCGGCTGCGGCACCGGCATCCTCACCGTGCAGCTCGCGCTCAACGGGGCCGCGCACGTGCACGCGATCGACATCGACGAGCGCGCCGTCGCCAACACGCTCGCGAATGCATTCCGCAACGGCGTCTCGGACCGGGTCAGTGCCGCCGCCGCCGACCTGCTGCCGTGGACCCCGGAGGAGCGCTACGAGGTGGTCGTCGCGTCGCTGCACCAGCAGCCGGCCGACCCCTTCCAGCAGACCTCGACCCACCGCCCGGTCGACTACTGGGGACGGATCCTGCTCGACCAGCTGCTCGGCAAGCTCGGCCAGGCGCTGGCGCCCGAGGGCGTCGCGTACGTGGTGCAGCTCTCGGTGCTGTCGCGCGAGGCGACAGACCGGCTGCTCGCGGCCGCCGGCCTGGTGGCGACCGTGGTCGACGTCGGCCTGTTCCCCTTCCCGCCCGAGCTGGAGGGCGCGCGCACGCAGATCCGGCGCGTCGAGGAGCTCTCGGACGCCTACCACGTGCAGCTCGGCGGTCACGACGTGATGGCGGCCTACCTGCTCGAGGTCAGGCACGCGGACGCCCGCGCGCAGCCGTGGCGGCCGGCCGCGTGAGCGACGTCGCCGCCGGCTCACGGCGCGTGGCCGGCGGGGCCGCGATCGTGGCCGCGGTGCTCGACGACCCGGCCACGACCGCCGCGCTGGCGCCGCTCGAGCGGATCGCCGAGGCGCATCGCGAGCTTTGCGCGCTGTTCGCCGGGGCCGACGCGGGGGAGGCCGCCGAGCTGCGGGTGCTTGCGGACCGGCTCGTGCGCGAGGGCTACGAGGCGCGGCTGGCGGCGCAGGAGCGCGTGCGGTCGGCACTCGGCAGGCTGGCCGAGCTGGGACCGGTGACCGAGATCATCGACCGGGCGCCGCTCGAGGCCTGCGCGGCGGTCGACCTCGACCGCGTCGTGCTCAGCCGCGTCGCCGACGGCGCGCTGCTGGCCGAGGCCCTGCACTGGCGCGAGGATCCGGCCTTGGCGGCGACGACGCTGGCGCAATTGCGCGAGGCCCCGGTGCGTCTCGAATACCCGCTGATCGAATCCGAGATTGTGCGCCGGCGCCGGCCGCTGCTGGTCGAGCATCCCGGCGCGGACCCGCGCGGGCGGCCCGCCAACGCGGCGATCATCGGCTGGCGCGACTTCGTCGCGGCGCCGATCCTCCTCGAAGGGCGCGTGACGGGCTTCCTCCACGGCGACCGCCTGTCCACCGCGCGCAGCGTCACCGCGCTGGACCGCGAGACGCTGTGGAGCTTCGCGCAGGGTTTCGCGCAGGTCTTCGAGCGCGCGGTGCTGCGGCGTCGCCTGCGCACCCAGCGCGACGAGATGCGCCAGGTGGCGAGCTGGGCGGACACCCGCACCGGTGAGCTCTCGGATCGCGCGGTGGACCTCGCCGTCGATCGCGCACAGGGCGCGGGCGAGCCGCGCGCGCAGGCCGCCGTCGGCTCGGAGGCCGAGCTGCGCGACCTGCTCACCCGGCGCGAGCTCGACGTGCTGCGGCTGATGGTGCGGGGCGACACCAATGCAGCGATCGCGCGGGCGCTCGTGGTCTCCGAGGGGACCGTGAAGTTCCACGTCAAGAACATCCTGCGCAAGCTGCGGGTGGCCAACCGGGCGGAGGCGACTTCGCGCTACCTGCACCTGGCCTACCGCCGCGGCGGCGTGCCGGGCGCCTGAGCGGCGCGGATGGTGCGGATCGCCGCACCCCGCGCGGCGGGCATGCTCCCCTGGCGGCGTGCGTCTGCGCCGGCCAGGCTTGCGAGTCATGGGACACGCCATCACCGAGCTCGTCGAGGGCGCCATGGGCTCGCCGTGGCTCTACGTCGCGCTGCTGGCCTTCGCGACGATCGACGGCTTCTTCCCCGCGGTCCCGAGCGAGAGCCTCGTCGTCAGTGCGGGCGTGTTCGCGGCGACCGGCGAGCCGAACGTGTTCGCGGTGATCGGCGTCGCCGCGCTGGGCGCGTTCGCCGGCGACCACATCTCGTACCTGCTCGGCCGCACCGCCGGCGGGCGCGTGCGTCCCGAGGGCCGCAAGGCCGCGGCACTCGAGCGCGGCGGACGGCTGCTGGCCGAGCGCGGCGGCACGATCCTGATCGTCTGCCGCTACATCCCCGGCGCGCGCACGGCGATCACGCTGACTGCCGGCGCGGTGCGCTACCCGCTGCACAGGTTCTCGCTCTTCGACGGCGCCGCCGCGTTCTCGTGGGTCGCCTACTCCGCGCTCGTCGGCTACGTCTGGGGCGCCGCTTTCGAGGAGCAGCCGCTCAAGGGCCTCGCGCTCGGCCTCGGCATCGCCCTGACCGTCGCGCTGCTGGTCGAGCTGGGGCGCCACGCGCGCCGGCGCCAGCCCTTTCCCGCGCCCTGCTAGCGCGATCCGTTCAGCGCGGGGATGACGTGCTCGCCGTAGCCGTCGAGCGTCGCCTCCTGCGCGTCGTGCATCAGGTAGATGTTGAACTGGTCGACGCCGAGCGCCTCGAGCTCGCGCAGCTTCGCGACGTGCTCGGCGGCGGTCCCCAGGACGCAGAAGCGGTCGACGATCTCGTCCGGCACGAACTCCGTGTCGGGATTGCCGGCGCGCCCGTGGTGCGAGTAGTCATAGCCCTCGCGCGCACGGATGTAGTCGGTCAGCACGACCGGGATCTCACCGCCCTCGCCGTAGCGGCGAACGAGGTCGGCCACGTGGTTGCCGACCATGCCGCCGAACCAGCGGCACTGGTCGCGAGCGTGGTCGAGGTTGCCGCCGAGGTACGCCGGCGCCGCGACGCAGACCGCGATCTCCGACGGATCGCGGCCGGCCTCCTCAGCCGCGGCGTGCACGCGCCCTAGCGTCCAGCGCAGGATCACCGGATCGGCGAGCTGGAGGATGAAGCCGTCGGCCTTGCGCCCCACGAGCGCGAGCGCCTTCGGGCCGTAGCCGGCCATCCAGACGTCGAGCTTGCCGTCGCGCACCCACGGGATCTTGACCTCGCCGGCGGGCGTCTCGATCGGGCGCCCCTCGGCCAGCTCCTTGATCACGTGCATCGCCGCCTCGGTCTCGGCCAGCGTCGTCGGCGGCTGGCCGAGCACCCTGCGCGCCGAGTCGCCGCGTCCGATGCCGCAGATCGTGCGGTTGCCGAAGCCGTCGTTGAGCGTCGCGAACAGTGACGCCGTGACGGTCGGGTCGCGCGTCGCCGGGTTGGTCACGAACGGGCCGACCATGATCCGCTCGGTCGCCGCCAGCATCTGCGCGTAGATGACGTAGGGCTCCTGCCAGAGGATGTGCGAGTCGAACGTCCAGGCGTGGGAGAAGCCGAGCCGCTCCGCGCGCTGGGTGAGCTCCACTATCCGGCTTGCAGGAGGGTCCGTCTGGAACGTCACGCCGAAGTCCATCAGTGTCCCTCGGCCCAGGCGAGCGTCCGGCGCGCGAGCGCCTCGAGCGCGCGCACCGAGAGCTCGAGGTCCGCCTCGGGCGTGTCCTCCGCCTTCGTGTGGCTGACCCCGCCGAGGCTCTTGACGAAGATCATCACGGTCGGGATCCGCCGCGCCATCTCGGCCGCGTCGTGCAGCGGGCCGCTGGGCAGCCGATGCGCGCTGCCGGAGACCTCGCGCACGGCCTCCTCGGCGAAGTCGATCAGCGTCGGGTCGAACAGGATCGGCTCGATCTCCCAGACAGGCTCCCAGGCGACTTCGCAGCCCTCCTCCTGCGCTATCCGCGCCGCGCTCTCGCGAGCGCTCGCGAGCATCTCGGCGAGCACGTCCGCGTCGAGCGCGCGCTGGTCGAGCGACAGCTCGCAAGTGCCGTTGAAGGCGGTCACGATCCCGGGCGAGACGCGCACGATGCCGGTCGTCGCGCGCACGTCCTCGCGCGCCGCGGCGTCGTCGCGGAACGCCTGCGCGCTGCGCGCCGCTGCCAGGAACGCGTCGCGGCGCAGGTGCATCGGGCTGGCGCCCGCGTGCGCGTGCGCGCCCGTGAAGCGCACCATGTGGCGCTGCACGCCGAACGTTCCGAGCACCGCTCCGAGCGGCAGGTCGAGCTGCTCCAGCACCGGCCCCTGCTCGATGTGCAGCTCGAGGTAGGCCGCGGCACCGTCGAGCCGGCTACCGGATTCGCGCATCCCGTCGAGCTCGACCCCATGCGCCGACAGCGCGTCCGGCAGCGCCGTGCCGTCGCGGTCGGTCAGGCCGCGTACCGCCTCCGGGTCGAGCGTCCCCGCGCAGGCGCTCGAGCCGAGCAGGCTGCGCCCGAAGCGCGCGCCCTCCTCGTCGGCCCAGTCGACGAGCTTGAGCGTCAGCGCGCGCTGCTCGGGCGCGAGCGCGCGCAGCACCTCGAGGCCGGCGACGACGTTGAGCGTGCCGTCGAGCCAGCCACCGTCCGGCACGGAGTCCAGGTGACCGCCGATGATCACGAAGCGCTCGGAGTCGCCGGGCGAGGTCGCCCAGGTGTTGCCGGCCTCGTCGGTCTCGACCGTGACGCCCTCGATCCCGTCGAGCTGCCCGCGCAGCCACTCGCGCGCCTTGATCCAGGTGTCGGTCCAGGCGACGCGCTGGGCGCCGCGCTCGTCGCCGGTCAGCCGCGCGAGCTCGCGCAGGCCGGCGACGGCCCTGGCCGCGTCGACCGTCGCCATCAGCGCACGGCCGGGCCGGGAGCGGGCTGCGCGAACGTGCGGTGCACGAAGCGGCCCGAGCCGGGCTCGGCCAGCACCTCACCGTCGCGGTAGGCGAGCTCCCCGCGCACGTACACCGACGCCGGCGCGCCTGTGAACGTCATCCCCTCGTAGGGCGTGTAGTCGACGTTGCCGTGGCGGTTGGCCTGCGTCGCAGTGATCGTCAGGTCGGGGTCCCAGACGACGATGTCGGCGTCCGCCCCCGGGGCCAGCGCGCCCTTGCGCCCGGCCATCCCGTGCACCTTGGCCTGGTTCGTGGCGAGCACGGCGACCATCAGGTTCTCCGTGATCAGCCCCTCGCGCACGCCGTGCGTCCAGAGCACCGCCGGGCGCTCCTCGACGCCGGGCGCGCCATTCGGGATCAGCGTGAAGTCGTCGCGGCCGAGCTCCTTCTGGCCGGCGAAGTTGAACGAGCAGTGGTCCGAGCCGAAGATGTGCAGGTCCTGGCGCTACAGCCCCTGCCACAGCGCCGGGCGGTTGGACGGGTCGCGCAGCGGCGGCGAGAGCACGTACTTGGCGCCCTCGAAGCCCGGCCGCGCCAGGTCGGCGTCGGAGAACACGAGGTACTGCGGGCAGGTCTCGGCGTAGACGGGGCGGCCGCGCTCGTGCGCGCGCTTGATCTCCTCGAGCGCCGCGGCGCAGGAGACGTGCACCACCAGCAGCGGGCAGTCGGCGATCTCGGCGAGCCGGATCGCGCGGTTCGTCGCCTCGGCCTCGACGGCCTCCGGTCGCGTCAGCGCATGCCAGCGCGGCTCGGTGTCGCCGCGTGCGAGCGCCTGCGCCTGCAGCTTGGCGATCGCGTCGCCGTTCTCGGCGTGCACGAGCACCAGCAGGCCGCACTCGCGCGCGATCTGCATCGCCTCGAACAGGTCCTCGTCGGCGGTGTAGAGCGGCGTGCCCTTGTAGGCCATGAAGATCTTGATCGTCGCGACGCCGAGCGCGGGCAGCGAGGGCAGCTCGCGCTTGACCTCCTCGGTCAGGTTCGTGATCGCGACGTGCAGCCCGTAATCGATACGTGCCTTCTCGGCCTTGCCCTGCCAGGTCTCGACGGCGCCGGCGAGCGTGCCCTCGACGTCCTGGAGCGAGAAGTCGACCAGCATCGTCGTCCCGCCGGCGAGCGCCGCGGCCGTGCCCGTGTCCCAGTCGTCGGCGGTCATCGTGCCGCCGAACGGCATGTCCATGTGCGTGTGGCCGTCGATGAAGCCCGGCATCAGGCGCGCGCCCGAGACGTCGATCACCTCGGCGCCGTCGCGCGGGAGGTCGACGCCGACGGCGTCGACCTGCTCGCCGCTGACGCCGACGTCGGCGCGGTACGAGCCCTCGGCGGTCACGACCGTGCCGCCCGCGAAGACCTTGTCGCTCATACGCTGATCGCCGCCTCGGCGCGCTCGGCGAAGCAGGCGCTCAGCGTCTCGACGATGTGGTCGGCGTCTGCGTCGGTCATCGACAGCGGCGGCGCCAGCGCGATCACGTTGTCCAGGCCGGCGGCGGTGTCGACGTTGCGGCCGACCAGCAGGCCGCGCGCCTGCGCCGCGGCCACCATGCCGGCCGACACCGCGCGCTCGGCGGGCGCGCGCGTGGCGCGGTCAGCGACCAGCTCGATGCCGATCAGCAGCCCGCGCCCGCGCACCTCGCCGACCAGCGGATGGTCGCCGAGCGCGTCCTGCAGCCGCGCCAGCAGCGTCGCTCCGAGGCTCGCCGAGCGCTCGACCAGCCCCTCCTCCTCCATGATCGCGATCGTCTCGAGCGCGACCGCGCAGCCG